>QIAS01000155.1:8073-8599 GCA_003225615.1 Acidobacteriota bacterium
CCACTTTCTTCTTTTATAGAGGACGTTCCGGAAACAAAATTCAGGTCCACCAAATGCCGCGGATTCGCCAAACGCAGCTTCATCAGCGGTATTAGGCTCTGCCCACCAGCCAGCAGCTTGGCTTCCTCGCCCAATTGCGCCAGCATCGTCGCCGCTTCCTGTAGTGACCCGGCGCGGTGATAATGAAATGCTCGTGGATACATTCTCTTGTTACCTAAAAGAAGTTCAGGAACTTGTTCGTGCAAATCCCCAAGCCATGCCAGCCAGCGCCATGGTCACGAGGGCGGAGCCTGCGACTGCCAATGCTGAACCTAAGAAAACGCCATGATGCACAGTCTGCAAAATCACTCCTAATGGAAAAACCACTGATCCTGTAAGCATCGTCGCAGCCAACCACCACTGTACGCGCTCGCCAAGGTGAAGACTCCCGAACGCAACGCCAAGCACGATCATTAACATTGCAAGACCAATCCAATGGGAGTGCACATCTACCTGCCGAACGTAGTTGTACTTCGCTTGCTTGTAG
>QIAS01000155.1:8684-9631 GCA_003225615.1 Acidobacteriota bacterium
GATGTTCCACAAAAACTGCGTAATACAAACCATAGAACATGCCGAAGGCAGCCAGCGCGATGCCGCCAAAGATCAGCAGTTTTCTCGCTTCGTTCATCGCGCCACTCCGGATCGCGAATCCAGACTGCCCGTCTGCCGCAGTACGCCGACGAGCATACCCACCAGCGCAATAACAACCATGAGCCCGCCGACATCCGCAATGCCGCCAGCCACGAGTCCGAGCTTCAATTCCAGTAAAACAAAAATGGGCAAGATTGCGGAACCGGCCAGCAGCACTTGCACCCAGCGCCGTCGCCAGCTTTCGCTAAGAAAAACGTACGGCTGGATGAAAGACAACAGAATGGCTAGTATCCCAAACTCGATGATGTGAGAATGTGCTGCGATTTTTACCGCTCGCTCGCCCGCGAGATTCCCGAAATTCTTCACTTCAAGTGCTGCCGCCGGCAGATTACTCGGCTGTCCGGCATCGTCGATCATATTTTTCAGGATAGTTGTTTCCTGCTCCTCGTGACGATAAAGGTCAACCGCCGAATACCAAGCTCCGTAAAGAAATCCCAGCAGTACCAGCACCGTCCCCGCGCTTAGCAAAGCGCGCCGCGCCCACCCGCCGGCTTGCAAATCCTCCATCTCTCCAGCATCCGCGCGAGCGCCACGAGAATATTTGTAAAGTCCCCAAGCTTCGCCAACCAGTGCAGCGATCAGTAATGCTCCCGCGAAGTCAGCCAAAACACTGCCCCATCCAATCACCGCAAACGGACTGTACGCCAAACCCACATAATGAATTAGAAAAATGCCCACCGGGAGCAAAACGCCCCCGGTGACAAAAAGCGATGCCAGCAGCTTTTTCGTGTAATGGGGGAAGACTATAAAAGGCTGCAGCAACGCCAACAACAGCGCGAGATAGCCTGCATCGGTCATGTGGACGTGGGCGTCCACCTTGGTGCCGC
>QIAS01000523.1 GCA_003225615.1 Acidobacteriota bacterium
TCTTGCCCTGGTGAGTACGAAAACGTAACTTTGACGAGGATTCCGCGTCTTTATCTCCCATGACCTTCGCTATGCCAGATTTATTCACATTAAGGCCAGATTTATTCACACTAAGGATGGTATGGAATTTAATGCTGGCGATCGCAATTCTCGGCACGGTGAGCTCGTCCGTCTTCTTGGGCATGGCGATCGTGGCAGCCGGGCGTTATCGCCGATTGTCACGAGTTGCGAAAAACGCGGCAGCAGCCATCCCGGAATCATCTTTACCCCCGGTCACGATACTGAAGCCGGTGCATGGCATGGAGCCGCGGCTTTCCGAAAACCTGGAGAGCTTCTTCCTTCAGGACTATCCCAATTTCGAAATTATCATCGGGGCTCGCGACGCGAACAACTCGGCGCTGCAGGTTGCCCAGCAACTCCGTGAGCGCTACCCGCACGTAAACAGCAAGGTTGTGCTCTCGGGACCGCCCACCTGGCCGAGCGCAAAAGTTTTTTCTCTCGATCGGATGATAACGGCGTCGAGCCATTCCCATCTTGTGATCAGCGACAGCGACGTGCTGGTGGCGCCCGGCTTCTTGCGCAACGTTATACCGCCGCTCCTCCATGCAGACACCGGGCTGGTGACGTGCTTGTACCGGGGAATTCCCACCAAAGATTTCTGGTCATTGCTGGAAGCTCTCGGCATGTCAGTGGAGATGCCGTCGGGCGTGCTGGTCGCCGACATGATGGAAGGTATGCGCTTCGCGCTGGGCGCCGCCATGGCAGTCCGCCGCGATGCGCTCGATGCCATAGGCGGTATTGCTGCGACTGCCGATTATTATTCCGACGATTTCGTGCTCGGCAACCAGGTCTGGGCGGCCGGGTATAAAGTAGCCTTGTCGCACGAAATCGTCGGCCATGTTCTCGTCCCCCGCAGTTTGAAAGACACCTTCGGCGATCAATTGCGATGGATGCGGAGCACGCGTTATTCGCGTCCCAAAGGCCACGTGGGTACCGGTCTGACCTACGCGATGCCGTTTGGGTTGCTCGGTTTGGTGTCGTCACTGCTATTGGGGCGTCCGGTCATGGGAATCGCTCTCTTCCTTATCGCATTCCTAAACCGTGTGATCCAGGCATTGAGTGTTGGATGGGGAACTCTCCACGATGAGAGAGCATTAAAGTTTTGCTGGCTTTATCCCCTGCGAGACTTGTTGGGCTTTGTCTTCTGGGCGAGAAGTTTCGGCAGTTCCCGATTCTCCTGGCGGGGAGAGTTTTACCAGTTCAGCGAAGGTGGAAAAATCATTCCCCAGCACCGGCCCGCAACGGCTGCGCATGAAGAGCGCTAGTCACCGGCACACGCTCGGCGGCGGCAAATTCCTGGCGCCGGGCATCAATAAACCGACTCACGATGTCGTGGAGTTTCACTTTTGGCTTGTAGGCCACGAGGCGAGCGATTTTGTCGATGCTAGGTACGCGTCGCTCCATGTCTTCGAACCCGGGCTGATACGCCTCGTCGTAAGGCACTAACCGGATCTCCGATTTACTCTCGGCTATTTTCTTGACCAGCTTGGCCAAATCGTAAATGGAAACTTCTTCGGGATTACCTACATTGAACACTTGTCCCACGGCTTTAGGATGAGCCGCTAACAAAAGTAGCGCGCGCACACTGTCGCTGACGTCTGCAAAACAACGCGTCTGATGACCAGTACCGAACACCGTCAACGGTTTACCTCGCAATGCCTGATCGACAAAACGTGGCAGCACCATCCCGTATCGCCCGGTCTGTCGTGGACCGGTCGTGTTAAATAAACGAGCGACGATCACGGGCAGCCGTTGCGATTCGTGATAGGCAAGGGCGAGGAACTCGTCGATGGCCTTGGAACAAGCATAGCTCCAGCGGCTTTTGGTGGTCGGGCCATATACCGAGTCGTCATCTTCGCAGAAAGGATACTTCGTGCTCTTTCCATATACCACGCGCGGCTTGGCTCAACACATTGTGGGTGCCGAGGATATTGGTCTCAATGGTATCTACCGGCGCTTCGATGATCTTCTGCACGCCGACCGCCGCGGCGAGATGAAAAACAATATCGGCTCTGCGGACCAGCGGGCTCAGGGCAGAGACGTCGAGAATTGAGCCGATCGTGAGGTGAAAGGATTTGTTGTCCTGCAGGTGAGCAATATTTTCCACGCGGCCAGTAGAGAGATCATCGATGACTGACACGTCATCGCCGCGCTTAAGCAAGGCCTCGCAAAGATGACTGCCGATAAAACCCGCGCCACCGGTGACCAGAACCTTCGCCATGCTTACTCCCTCGGACGAAATTGAGACCAGGAAAATAGCAACTGGACTCGAAAGAAACCAAGTGCTTTATTGTAAAGCCTACCCTGATATTTAGGGGCTAATTCGCGCTAACTTGCCGTCCTTCAAGTAGAAAGTGTCTCCGCGCCACGACACGGTTCGGCCGGCAAAACTGGCAATCCATAACAAAAGCGCCGTCACATCGCGCAGGGGAA
>QIAS01000156.1 GCA_003225615.1 Acidobacteriota bacterium
TTGCCTAGAACAAGCGGCTCAGCTCAATCCGGAGCACCGCCTCGGTGTGTTCCGCAAGCCATGCAGGGGAGAATCATGAAACGCAAGTTCAAGACCATGGACGCCAATGAGGCCGTGGCGTATGTCGCCTACCGCCTCAATGAAGTCATCGCCATCTATCCGATCACCCCGTCCTCGGCAATGGGAGAGTGGGCCGATGAGTGGGCCTCGCAGGGAGTGCAGAACCTGTGGGGCACGGTACCGCATGTCATGGAGATGCAGAGTGAGGGCGGCGCCGCGGGCGCCGTGCATGGTGCATTGCAGACGGGCTCTCTTGCCACCACCTTCACCGCTTCGCAAGGCCTGCTGCTCATGATCCCCAACATGAACAAGATCGCCGGAGAACTGACGCCCACCGCATTTCACGTTTCGGCGCGTACGGTCGCGACCCATGCCCTTTCCATTTTCGGCGACCACAGCGACGTCATGTTCTGCCGCACCACGGGCTTCGCCATGCTCTGCTCCAACTCCGTGCAGGAAGCCATGGACCTGGCGCTCATCGCCCATGCCGCCTCTCTGGAATCCAGAATTCCCTTCCTCCATTTCTTTGACGGTTTTCGCACCTCGCACGAAGTGAATAAGATCGAGATGCTCACCGAAGAAGACATGCACGCGCTCATTAATATGGAGCGCGTATTTGAGCACCGCGGCCGCGCACTTTCTCCCGAGCACCCCGTGCTGCGCGGAACAGCGCAAAATCCCGACGTGTTTTTCCAGATCCGCGAAACTGCCAACCCGTATTACGAAGCCTGTCCGGAACTCACGCAACGCGCTATGGACAAGTTCGCGCAAGTAGTCGGCCGCTCCTATCATCTATTCGACTACGTAGGCGCGCCCGATGCCGACCGCGTGGTCGTAATGATGGGCTCCGGAGCGGAGGCCGCGCACGAAACTGTCGAGCACTTGAACTCGCAAGGCGAGAAACTCGGGCTGCTCAAAATTCGTCTCTATCGTCCGTTCTCGGTCAAGCGATTTATGGAAGCTCTGCCGGCGACGGTCCGAGAAATTGCCGTACTCGATCGCACCAAGGAAGCCGGCGCTGCGGGCGATCCGCTTTATCTTGATGTAGTAAATGCAGTTCACGAAGGACTCAAACACGGTTACGGCAAACTGACAACTCTGCCAAACATTGTGGGCGGCCGCTACGGCCTGTCTTCCAAGGAATTCACACCGGCCATGGTGAAGGCGGTGTATGACAACCTGGCCCTGGAGAAGCCGAAAGAGCACTTCACGATTGGTATTCACGACGACGTGGGTGGCAGCAGCCTTAACTATGACGCAAGCTTCTCGACTGAACCCGAGAGCGTAGTTCGTGCCATGTTTTACGGGCTCGGCGCCGACGGCACAGTGGGCGCGAACAAGAATTCCATCAAGATCATCGGAGAAAACACCGCCAACTACGCGCAGGGATATTTCGTTTACGATTCCAAGAAGTCAGGCGCGGCAACCGTTTCCCACTTACGTTTCGGACCCAAGCCGATCCGTTCCACCTATCTCGTTTCTCAAGCCAACTTCGTAGCCTGTCATCAGTGGATATTCCTCGAGCGCTACGACATGCTCGCTTCCCTCGTCCCGGGCGGCACTTTCCTGCTCAACAGTCCCTTCGGCCCGGAAGAAATCTGGGATCACCTGCCCCGCATCGTGCAACAGCAGCTCATCGCCAAGAAAGCGAAGTTCTACGTCATCGACGCCTACAAAGTCGCTCGCGATGCGGGCATGGGCAGTCGCATGAACACGATCATGCAAGTCTGCTTCTTTGCCATTTCCAAGGTATTGCCGCGTGACCAGGCAATTGAAGCTATTCGCCAGTCTATTCGTGACACCTATGGCAAGAAGGGCGAAGAAATTGTCCAGAAAAACATGCAGGCTGTGGACGAAACCATCGCCCATCTTTTCGAAGTGAAGGTGCCCGCGCAGGTAAGCAGCAAGTCTGAGATGCCGCCACCCTTTTCGTTGGGAGCGCCCCAGTTCGAACGCGATGTGTTGGGAGCGATCTACGCGGGGCGCGGCGATGAGTTGCCGGTAAGCGCTTTTTCTGTGGATGGCACGTTCCCCACCGGCACCGCCAAGTGGGAGAAGCGCAACCTGGCTCTCGAAATTCCCGTCTGGGATACGAAGACCTGCATCCAGTGCGGCAAGTGCGCCATGGTCTGTCCGCATGCGGTGATTCGCATCAAGGTATATGACAAAAAATTCCTTGATCGAGCGCCCTCCACCTTCAAGTCCACCGAGGCGCGTGACAAGGAATGGCTCGGGCTGAAGTACACCATTCAAGTCGCGCCCGAAGACTGCACCGGATGCGGCATCTGTGTGGATATCTGCCCCGCGAAGAACAAAACCGAGACTCGCCTCAAGGCCATCAACATGACGCCCCAGCCGCCGCTGCGCTTCCCCGAGCGTGACAATTGGGACTTCTTCCTCAAGATCCCCGAACTTGATCGCCGGCAGATCAAAGTCAGCAACATCCGGCAACAACAAGTGCAGGAACCGTTGTTCGAATTCTCCGGCGCCTGTTCCGGTTGCGGCGAAACTCCATATCTGAAGCTGCTTTCGCAACTGTTCGGCGAGCGTGCCGTGGTTGCCAACGCGACCGGCTGCTCCTCAATTTATGGCGCGAATCTTCCCACCACGCCCTGGGCTAAGAACGCCGAAGGCCGCGGACCCGCGTGGTCCAATTCCCTGTTCGAAGACAATGCCGAATTCGGACTTGGCTTCCGGCTCTCCATCGACAAGCAAACCGAGTTTGCGCAAGAACTGGTGCGTCGCTTGACCGGCTCCATTGGCGAAGATCTCGCGACCGCGTTTCTCGCCGCTCCACAGAAAGATGAGTCAGACATTTACGAGCAGCGCGTGCGCGTGGACCTGCTGAAGGAACGGCTTAGCAAGCTCGATTCGCCAGAGGCCAAACAACTGCTCGCGCTGGCCGACATGCTGGTGAAAAGAAGTGTATGGATCGTCGGCGGCGACGGCTGGGCCTATGATATCGGCTACGGTGGCCTGGATCACGTGCTGTCCAGCGGACGCAACGTCAATATTCTGGTGCTCGATACTGAGGTTTATTCCAACACCGGTGGACAGTCCTCCAAATCTACTCCCCGCGCCGCGGTGGCCAAGTTTGCCGCGGGAGGCAAGCCCGGTCCGAAGAAAGATCTCGGCCTGATGGCCATGAGCTATGGCCATGTCTACGTAGCCAGCGTCGCCATGGGCGCTAAGGACGAACACACACTTAAAGCTTTCCTTGAAGCTGAAGCTCACCCCGGTCCCAGCCTCATCATCGCCTACTCGCATTGCATCGCCCACGGCATCAACATGACCACTGCCATGTCCAACCAGAAAGCCGCGGTCGATTCCGGCCAATGGCTGCTCTACCGCTACAACCCGGAGCGCGCGGAACAAGGGGAGAATCCACTGATCCTGGATTCGCGAACTCCCACCAAGAAAGTGCAGGATTTCCTGCTGATGGAAACCCGCTTCAAGATGCTGACCAAGAGCAAACCGGAAGATGCGGAGAAGCTCTGGAAGCTTGCGCAAAAAGATGTCGAGACCAGATTCCATATGTACGAATACATGGCCAGCCGAAAACCGGAACCGGTAACGCCAGAGCCAGTGAAAGAAGCACCGGCAGCGAAAGCAGAGAAGCCGACCCCGGTAGCCGTAACGAAATAAGAGTATCTGGGATTGCAACTCCGCACGCCACTCCTGCCCTCGGCATCGCCACTCTCCCAGGAAATTGACAACATCCGCCGTCTCGAAGATGCCGGCGCTTCGGCCGTAGTTTTGTATTCTCTTTTCGAAGAACAATTGCGGCAGGAAGAGTTCGAACTCGACCATCATCTTTCGAGCAGCACGAACAGCTTTGCGGAGTCGCAGAGCTTTTTTCCGCAGCCCAATGAATTTCGCTTGGGGCCGGAAGGCTATCTCAATCACATTCGCAAAGGGAAGGAAGCCGTCAGTATTCCCATTATTGCCAGCCTGAATGGGGCGACGGTAGGTGGCTGGACGCGGTACGCCAAGCAGATCGAGCAAGCCGGCGCCGACGCCCTGGAATGCAACATCTATTCTATTCCGACCAACCCCGCAATCAGTTCCACGGAGATCGAGCAAAACTACATCGACATTCTTCGAGCCGTAAAGTCGTCCGTTTCAATCCCCGTCGCAGTCAAGCTCAGCCCGTTCTTCAGCAATCTTGCGAATATGGCAAAACGTCTCGACGAGGCTGGTGCCGACTCCTTGGTTCTCTTTAATCGCTTCTATCAGCCTGATATCGACCTTGAAGAACTCGAGCTGATTCCAAACGTCCTTTTGAGCACACCGCAAGCGCTACGCCTCCCGCTCACCTGGATCGGAATCCTGTACGGCCGGGTAAGAGCCAGCCTCGCCGCCACCAGCGGCATTCATGGGGCCCAGGATGTCATTAAGCTGCTCATGGTCGGCGCCCATGTCACCATGCTGTGCTCTACCCTGCTGCGGAATGGCATCAGCCACCTCCCCCACATCGAGCACGGATTGACCGAGTGGATGGAGCAGCACGAATACGAATCCGTACGCCAGATGCGGGGCAGCATGAGCCAGCTACGCTGCCCTGATCCCGGAGCTTTCGAGCGTGCTCAATACATGCGCGCAGTAAAGAGCGTTCAACACGTATCGATGACCGGCAGAGAGGTATGGAAAGTTTTGAATGGCGACTGAGCGCTTAATTCGATTGTTCTGATCCGCGCAAATATGTTACTGGCGGCAGCATAAACGGAACGCAAAAGAACGAGATGATTGCCCCGAGTACGACGATCCTGAGCCGCGGCGGACCGGAGCTTTTTTCCGGACGCTCGGCCACATCGATAACCTCGACGACAGGGATATCCTTCACTTCCTCGACTCTGGCTAATTCCGATAGTTGAGTCAGCCTCTCGACGAGGGCCTCGCTGCTCGTTACATCCCGCTTAAGCTCTTCATATTTCTTGTTCAACAGAGGCAATGCCCTAAGGGCTGGAAGGAGCTGTTCGCCGGGGCCAGACATGCCAAGCTCTGTTAGCGAGGGGCCCATCATTTGCGCCATCCGCCATCGTAACTGTGCTGAACGTGCTTGTAGAATGCGCACGCGGCTGTGGTTGGAAGTATAAATCTGCTCCAGTCCGTGCAGTTCGGACTGCGTGGCGATAACTTCCCTTTCGACCTTCGCCAGGGCTTTCATCGAGGCGCTGACCTGTGCTTCGATATTGACGGCCGCATTCTTGCTGGAGAACTCACTCAACTCTTGGGCGGAGTGATCGAGTTCCTGCCTCGCTACTTTGAGCCTTTCCTCAAGGAACAAACCCTCTCGATGCGTGCTGGATGTGTTTAGACCAACTATGCTGCGGTTCAACACCGCCACGTAAGCCTCGGCTACCGCCGACGCTCGCTGAGCATCGTGATCGGCAACCGTGATGCTCACGACACCGCCTTTTCGGTTCTGCTGAATAGTCGTGTGATCGCTCAGCTTCTGGCGGGCTTCGGCATATGTGTTTACCCGATAAATCCGGCGAAGATCGAAACGGTTGATCAGCTCATCCTGAACAGTGTCGCTGCGGAGAATAGCCATCACCAACGCCCCTGAAAACTTGCCCTCGAACTCGCTGATTTGAGGCAGTTCGACCGAGAACTGACCAGGGGGCACCACTGTCGTTGTAGCTTCGTAGCTAGTGGGGATGAGGAAACCGAGTAAGAGAAACAGCAGCGTTCCCAAAAACACTACCGAGGCAACGAAATGCCTGAATTCCCACGAAACACGCGCTTGCAGCACGGCTCGTGCGCCGTAGGACATCCCACGGTACCCTGGCCTGGCACAAGCACACAACTCAGACGTCGCCGGCGAGGAGTCGACCAATGGCGGTAATTGCGTAGACTCTCCTATCGGCGCGGAACTTCACAAATATGTAGATCAAACTTAGAAGATAGCGTGTACTCGAAAAACGAGGAAGAGGGTTTCACGTTTAGAATCTGCCTGCGCCGCTCTATTAGATGGTTTTATGCCTTGGCACACATCGTGTCAACGCGAAACTCTCCAAGAGGAAACAGCCATGCCTTGTTTTCTCACTGCTTGCCGTGAATGAAGACGGAGTTTCGGCAGCAAATAAACGCTGACTATGTCGCGCCGATGCTGTAGGCAAATACAAGTCTGCGGGCCTGTTTTGCTCTCCGGCTCCGGTTTCTAGAATTCCGGAATGAATTCCTCTACTGTTCCCTTTTGTAGCACGTACGCGCCTGGGCCTTGATTGCCGCGAACCGAGCGGCAGAACTCGGCAACAAAGAAGCCGGCTTGCAAAGCTTCAGTGAATGCCCAGCGTGTGGCTTGGCGCCACTCTCTCGCCAGTTCGGGATCTTTACGCTGCACGGAATTGATGTCGGTGGGAATTTCAATGCAGATCCGCTGCCGTCCCAGAGCCGCTCCCAGCTCTGTCCGAGCCGGCTCGCCACTCCCGTCGAACTGAACTAACGGTTGCAGACGCGAAAGCACTTCGAGCACCTCGGCTCGGCCGTCCTTGCCTTGTAACCGTTGTTGTACATGCTTGCTCGTCAGACGCCATTCCACCCAGAGTCGGTCCGTGCTGTTGCGGTGAAGCAGGCTGGAGGTCTCAGGCCCATAAAAATCGGTTTTGTACGTTCGCGAAACGACACCCAACTTTGCGAAATTCAGATGTGCGTTCTTGCTTTGCAGCGGATCGAAGGTCCAAGTCATCTGGCGAATGCCCATGGCCAGTGCTCGGTCTCTTTGCGTTAACTTCAATTTGTAACCCAGATCGAGATCCTGATACGACTCCCGCACTGCCAGCATGTGAGAGTGAATCATCGTCCGACCGTTTTCTCGTCCCAGAAAACCAAACGCAAATCCCACCAGTTTGTCGCCATCGAATGCCCCCAGCCAGATATTGCCGGCTTCCTTCGAAGCGATGATCAAGGTCAGGGGCATGACGTCCTGATCCGAAAGCGCCCATACCGTTTTCTCGAGCTCTTCAACTTGCAGGAGATCGCCGAGAGCGGTAATGTCTCGGATCACAACTGTCCTCTTAGAACTCTTTCCTGTCACGCTTGTCTCAATTCGAGATATGCCAGCCGCCTAACCGAGGCCCCCGGCATTCTGCCTCATCTCACAATCTGGCAATAACTTACTCTGTGGAAAAATAACATTCAACGGCGCTCTGGTGAAATTAAGGCCATTCGCACAACCACTTTCTGTGTGGCGGCATCTTTAAGAACTTTTCGTCGTAAGCCCAATCTGGGTTTTTGGACAGGAAAAAACTTGTTCTGCTTGCATTTCCATGGGAAAAGCCTGAGTATTCTTTGCACGTCAAAATAAAGAGTTTCTTTGCAGGCGATTTTTTGTCGTATGGGGGGGCGCATGCGTAATTTTAGAGGATTCTATGGCCGTTGCAGTAGAGAACGTTCAGGTCTTCATACTCGCAGAAAATAGACTGCTGCGCGAAGCCCTCACCCGAATTCTGAGCAAGAAAAGCGATATCCGTGTCGTCGGAGCGTCTGCATTTTCACCTCAGGTTGTAGAGCAGATCGCCGCCGCCGCACCGGATGTTCTGCTGTCCGATTCTGCAGCGGTCGCTTTGTCGGAACTGCGCCTCATTCCAGAAGTGCGTGCTGCCGTCCCTGGTCTCAAGGTGGTAATGATTGGCATGGATGCCGACCGGCAAACTTTTCTGCGCGCCGTGCGGGATGGAGTAGTCGGTTACGTGCTTAAGGACGCCTCCGCCATGGAGATTGCCGCCGCGGTTCGTTGCGTCGCCAGTGCCGAGGCCGTTTGTCCACCCCAACTCTGCCTCGTGCTCTTCGAACAGATGGCGCAGCAGGCCCGGATTCCCAGCTTCCATATCAGAGCCGAGCTTGGCCTCACCCGCCGCGAGCAGCAGTTGGTGCAGATGATCGGTCGCGGACTGACCAATAAGGAAATTGCAACGCAACTTAATCTCTCCGAGCAAACAGTCAAAAATCACGTTCATCGCATGCTGCGCAAGGTGGGTGCGACCGACCGGTTCGGCGTCGTAGAACTGTGCCGCACACAAGGCGTGTCTGCGTGATCGGCGGCGCTCCATCCTTGGTACTTTTTGGGTACTACCAATTTCCCAGTTCTCGCGATCTCTACCTTCAGATTAGAACTTCATGTGGTACTCCGCTGCTGTAACTTCCGGCTCCTAATTGAACCTGTTCCTTCTTGGCAATACCCGGCATACTTTCCGGCCACGGGAGAGGGCTGTGCATAAAGTCAGGGTGCTGGTTGCAAATCGGCCGAGGCTTATGCGGGAACTGGTGCTGGCAACAATTGCCGATCAGCCCGACATCGAGGTTGTGGGGGAAACGCAGGACGAGGCCGAAATTACGGAACTGGTTGAGCGAATCCGCCCGGACGTGTTGATTATCGCGCTACAGGAGCCGGAGTCGCGCCCAGGCATCTGCGGATTCCTGCTGGGTCGCTATCCCCAAATGAAAATCCTGGCTATTGCGCCGGAACGGAACCGCAGCATCTTTTATTGGGCGTTCGTCGACATTCGCTCCAATCAAGTGCAGACCTCGGAGGACGGGATCCTCAATGCGCTGCGCAGGCAGCCTGATTTGGTCGAGCTCCCGGCGAATCCCTCGGGACGTTACGTCTGACTTTTTCGGGCTTGTCCGTGCGAGATTGGCAAGGAGTTTGATCGGTAAAAAGCTTAGGTTGAACGGGTTAGCTCACACACGCCCTGTAAGTGAGGGGGCGAAGCTATGGGGTATCTGAAAGCATGACGGTAAGCAACCAGTCAAACTTTGCGGCGCAGAGCTGCTCGATCGCTGCACTTCCCAAAATGCCGGCCGAGTACCTGGAATGGCGGTGGTACGCGGCATACACGAATCCACGGCACGAAAAGCGAGTTGCCCAGCAGATGGAGAGAAACCGAATTGATTACTTTCTCCCGCTGTACAAATCTATTCGCCGCTGGAAGGATCGGCGCAAAGAACTCGATCTGCCGCTTTTTCCGGGATACGTCTTCGTCCACATGGCATTGAAAGACCGTTTGCACGTGCTGCAACTGCCCGGAGTGGTGCATTTTGTCAGCTTCGATGGCAAACCGGCCCCGCTGCCTAACTCTGAGATCGAAGCTCTTCGTAACGGACTAACTAGTAAAACATTCGCCGAGCCCCATCCCTACCTCAAGGTCGGGCGCCGGGTCAGAGTTCACAGCGGCCCAATGGCCGGGCTGGAAGGGGTTCTGGTGCGGAGAAAAGATAAGTTTAGGGTCGTCCTCTCGATTCACTTGATCCAGCGTTCGGTCGCAGTGGAAGTGGATCAAACCGAAGTAGAACCGATCCGTTGAATGCGGTCGGCTTAGGTCCAATGGTTTTCACCGCGTTTCTTGAAGGTCAGCTCGCTTTTCCACGGTCGTAGAACGGAGTAGCCAATCGCACTACGCGTCGCCGAGGTGTTATGAATAACCCCTTACCCATTGCTTCCCACCGAAATGTGAGATCCGCAATCTTCTTACTGCTTATGCTGGCGGCCAGCACAGGCGTGCTGGTAGGTCAGGACACCTCTTACCAGCATCGCACCAAGGCCGTTCCCGAAGACCGTTCCCGCGCCGAACAGGAAGCGGAGCGTCTGGTTTCTTTGTCGGCAGACAAAATTATCTCCATTCTCAGCCAGGAACCCGGCTTGCTTCTCGAGTGCAAAAAAGTGCTGGTCCGCGACGCTTTCAAGCAAGGGCGTACGCTCGACCCCCAAGACTTGACGGATGACGCGCTCTACCGTCTGGTGCGGCTCGATCAGTACGTCCGCATATTGCTGACGCGAGAAATTGAAGATCGGGACTATGTCCACGCTAAGCCTTCGCGCGAGGAATTGGAGCGAGATCAGCAGCAAGGCCGCGTACGCATGCCCGACTCAGCTGCTTCATTGCAAGGCGGCGGGTTCGGAGAAGCCAAATCTTCCAAAAGTCAGGAGGATTCCTATTGGTCGCGCCACGAACGCGGCTCGGGAAATGCGTCTCCAGGATTTTCCTTGCCCACTCCGCAATCTCCGCAGCAGACGCAGCCCAGTTCCCCGTCCGTTGATCCCCGTCGCGCACTTTTGCAGGCGCAAGCCCAGTCCGGCAACACCCCGGATTTAGCGGCGCTGCAAAGCGTGGGTCTGTCTTCCATGAG
>QIAS01000157.1:0-17283 GCA_003225615.1 Acidobacteriota bacterium
CGTGATTTTTTACGTTTCACTGGTTGATGGCGGTACTTTGGAACTGATTCGAGGGCTGGGCAAGAACGTGCTCAGCTCCGGCGACCTGGTGGCGCAGTTCGAGGCTACTTTGAGTGACGAGCAGATTCAAACGCATTACGACGCTCGCGACATCATCGACCCATTGACGATCGAGGCTTTCAAAGAAATCGGGCGGCGCGTGCGCAATGGCGGAACCACTGAACACTCCATGCAGCAGTGGTTCATGGAAGCTTTCCGGCGCGAAAATCTGGTTACCGACGATCCGCCCATCGTGGCCGTTAACGGCAACAGCGGCAACCCGCACTACGAGCCGCATGCGGATGGTTCAGCTCCCATTCGCGAAGGCGATTTCGTTCTGCTTGATGTGTGGGCGAAACAAAACAAGCCGGGCGCCGTCTATTACGACATCACCTGGACAGGTTTTGTGGGCAAAGCGCCTTCGGAGAAGCGTGGGGGTCAAGACGGTGCAGCAGGCAATTTCCGCTGGACGGGCGATCGCGGGCTGGGAAGTGGATCGCGCGGTGCGTGAGCACATCAACAAAGCCGGATACGGCGAGCAATTCATTCACCGCACGGGGCATTCAATCGGCACCGATGTGCATGCCAATGGCGCCAACATGGACGATCTGGAAATTCATGACGAGCGCCGGATTCTGCCCAATTCCTGCTTCTCCATCGAGCCCGGCATTTACCTGCCGGACTTTGGCGTGCGCAGCGAAGTAAACATGCTGGTGCGTCCCAAAGCAGCGGAAGTCACGGGGAAAATTCAACGCGAGATTGTAATCATCTGAATGGCAAATATTCCAACTGCTAAACCGAAAGTGGACGCCGAACACCCCGCGACCGCGCAATCGCCGATCAGCAACATGGCGGTACTTGCCCCGGCACTGGGCTGGCTGATTCCAGGCGCCGGGCACCTGATTCAGAAACGCTGGATTCGTGGGGCGCTGCTGATGTTTTCTATTGTCACTATGTTTCTGCTCGGCCTGGCCACGCAGGGGCGCGTGTACAAACCCAATGGTGGCGACATCCTCGACATCCTTGGTTTTGTGGGCGACGTGGGCGCGGGCGGGTTGTACATCCTGACGCGAGCCATGGACTGGGGACAGGTTGCGGTGGCTCATGCTACCGCGGATTACGGCACCAAGTTCCTGATTGTTTCCGGGCTGCTGAACTTTATTGCGGTCGCGGATGCCTATCACATCGCGATTGGGAAGAAACAATGACGCTCGAACTCAGCCACTTCAGCGCCGCCGTCCTGTTCGCGGCATTTGCCTCAATCGTGTTCGGCATCACGCAGCGGACCTCGGCGAGGGAACAACTTCGCTACGGGCTCTACTGCTTTGCGATGTTCGTTGGCGGTGTCTTCGTGGCCGGCTGGCTGATGTGGCTGATTCGGAGATAGCTCTTGGCCCTTAGCTCGCTGGCTTTTAGCTCTTCGTCGCAAGCCAATAGCCCAGAGCCAGCAGCAACAGCTCCTGTTACCCTTCCCACACGAACGCATCAAACACCCGATTGGTGGCGAATCCCAACCGTTTATACAAATCCACAGCTCTGGCGTTGGCTTCGGTCACCGTCAGCGAAAGTAGCGTAAATTTCCGCCTGCGCAGATTCGCAGCGGTAGCCGCGAGCAATAGCTCTCCAATTCCGCGCGAGCGATATTCGGGAAGCACGCAGACCTGTGTCACGTGGCCAACATCATGGCGAACCCGCGAGCACAGGATCAGTCCCACCATGTTGCGCACCCCCCGCTCCGTTGCTACGAAGGACGATTCCGCATCAAACAGGCCGCAACCGGGAAATCGCACGATGTTATTGAGGAAACGAAGCGAGCCACTTAAGGTGCGGTACTGGTCATTGATTTGAGAGTCCACGTGTCCGCGGTAGGCCGCCGTGATTACGGCCGCAGCAGGTTGATAGTCCTGGTCAGACCAGGGGCGAATTTCCAGGTCCCGAGACGCAGTCTGCGGTTTTTGCGAGTTCGTCAGCGGCAATGCCATGAATAATCGCGGGTGCCGGGAAAATCCCTGCTGCAGAAATGGCGCGGATACCTCGCCGGAATCATGCACCAGCAACTGTGCTTCAACGCGGTGGATTCCCGGCGACTGTTGCAGAGTCTCGATCACGTGCGTCAGCAGCCGCGTTTCTATATCCACACCGTCGGAAGCCCAATTTCCGTCCGCTACGAAAAGATCGCCAATTACGCCCTTGCTGCCTTCGTATACGAAGAACGAATATCCCACGATTCGTCCCCGCTCTATCGCCGCATAACCGGGCAGGATCTTGGCATCTACATAGCGCAAGATCATATCGGCCGATCCGTTGTAGTCCCAGGAGAGCATGCGCGACCACAAGCGGGTCTCTTCGTCTAAAAGTGGACGTAGGTCAGCAGACGAGAAATGCCTGAGATCGAGAATCTCCACCGTTCTCCTGTGGCGGATGGGCTCGGCTATAGCCATTAGAGGGCCCTCAAGGGCGAAATGGAGAGTCTAGTGCCTTCTGACCGGGTGACGCAACGGGGACTGGAAGCGAGGTTTACGAGGAGGGTACGCGTCCGCACCGTGCTCAAGGGGATAGCATTAAGGGATCAGAGCTAATGTCCGGCGTGGACAGCGGGAGCCGATACCCAGTAGTAGTCCACATGCTGCGGCGCAAAAGCCCCCAGCCACGCCACCCTCCGGCCCACAGCAATCCTGGCAATCTCCGGTTGCGACCCTTCTGGCGCGACCAGCAAGTGTTCGCCTGGTGGAATCGTACCCCATTCATAGCGAACGATCGCCTGGTTGCGGTAAAAAGCCAGCCCGTACTCCAGTTCACGCGAAACGCCGAGCAACGCCAGCGGTAAAGGTTTGGTTTCCATGCGGCTGATGTCGTTCGCCACTGGTCGCGCCGAAAGGGTTGCATCCAGCGCGGGGGCGCCAATGCGCAAAATGGCTGCCACGGCCAATACCACCACGACCAGCGTGACGAAACGCAGAGCGCGAAGACCTACCCGGCTGGCCAAAGTAAAGGCCATTCCCGCCGCCAACAGAATCGCGGCCGCGGATGCCTCGATCATCCCCTGGCCGCCCAGTCGATGTTGCAGGAGTATTCGCCGCAGCATCAGCGCTGGGATGATGGGCAGTGCTGCGACTGCGGAATGCAGGATGATCAACCACAGCGGAGCGCTCTCCTCAGCTGCGAGGTGTCGTCGCGTATATTCCGCCACCAGAAGTGCGCCTGCCGGAATTACGGGAACTATATAACCCGGCAGCTTGGACTGCGAGAGCGAAAAGAAAACAGCTGGAACCAGAAGCCAGATCAGCAGAAACACGTTCAAGGCATCGCCCGACTCAAACAGCGACTCTCCCTCGGCTCTCCACGCGCGTACTATCTCGCCGCCGGCAGCGATAACGAATACAGCCCAAGGCATGAGCGCAAGCAGGGTGACGGGCAGGTAGTACCAGAAAGGGTGCGCGTGGTGATAGAGGTTGGTTCCAAAGCGCGCGAGATTTTGCCGAAGAAAAAACTCGTGAAAGAACTCAGGATTGCGGATTTGCAACGCGACGTACCAGGGCAGCGCAATAAAGCAGAAAAGCACGATACCCGGAATCCACAAACTCTGCCACAACAGGCGAACTTTACGCTGAACAAGGAAAAAAATCACGATCACCAAAACCGCCAGAAACGGCGCTACGGGCCCTTTCGCGAGCGTACCCAACGCAAGCAGAGCGTAGAACCCGGCCAGATAAACCCGGTTTCCGCTCTCATACCAGGCGTACCAACCGAGCAATGCAATGGTGAAAGTTGCGGCAAGAGCCATGTCCATGGAAGCGGCGCGGGCATACCCGATGATGCCCGCGCTGGCGGCGGTGATGAGCGCGCCATCAAGATGAAAGCCCGGCCGGAAGCGGCGCAGAAATAGATAAACCGCCAGCACTATGCCGGTAGCGTCGAATGCTGATGGCAGGCGCGCGGTCCAGTCACTCACGCCAAATATGCGGTAAGCCAGTATCGCCTGCCAGTAGTAAAGCGGCGGCTTTTCCAGCCACGGCTTGCCACTTAATGTGGGCGTAATCCAGTCGCGGCGGACCAACATTTCTCGCGCTACTTGCGCGTAACGCGGTTCATCGGCCCCGATCAACCCAAAGTAGCTGAGTCCCCAGAAGAACAGGAACGCACAGAAGCCGCCGAGCAGCAACCAGTCGGTGCGGAGGCGTGGGTTCATTCAATTGAAGTACGAGTACGATTTACGAAGTACGAAGTAAAGAACTCGAAGTATGACCGAAATGCTGTGATTCTGAATTTATGATGTCGTGTTTGTACTTGGTCCTGCCTACTTGGCAAATCGTGCTTCGTCACTGATTCGCTGTTCTCGGCCGCAGCAAAGCATAGATACTGATCACCGTCCACACCACTTCCAGAACAACAAATCCAATCTGAAAGGGATGAAAGGCAATGTAGGCCAGAATCGCGGAGCCGATGGCATTCAGGATGTTGTAGCTTGGTTTGTGCGGGTCCATCCAGCCCATCTGGTGGCCGCCGTAGGCTATAAGAATCAAGAGCGCGCCGGCAAACGACGCGACCTGCCGCACCATGGCAATGTCCATAGGAGTCTATTGTACGGTGGAGCCCTGCTTTAGCTCTGCCATGATGCGGTTGACGGCAAGGGAGAGTGGGCCTTCCACTGCGCATCCGCTGGCACATTGGTGCCCGCCGCCCCCGAAGCGTGCGGCTACCGCGGACACGTTCAGCTTGCCTTTGCTGCGCATGCTCACCCGATAGCGGCCATCAGGCAGCTCGCGAAAGAACACGGCCACTTCCACAGCCTGGATGGACAGCGCGTAATTCACCAAACCTTCGCAATCTTCTTCTTTCGCTCCGCACTTTTCCATCTGCTCCTGCGTGACCCAGATCCAGGCTAACGGACCTTCGCGATGCAAGTTGGAGAGTGCCGCGCCCAGCAGCCGCATCTTTGCCGTGGAATGTCCGAAGTAAATGTTTCGTGCGCAATGCACCGGGTCTGCGCCCGCGACCACCAGTTCGCGCGCCAGGGCGAAGGTATGCTCGTTGGTGCCTTCGAACATAAAGGAACCCGTGTCCGTCAACAAAGCTGTGTACAGGCAAGTGGCAATTTCGGGGGTTATTTCCACTCTCGCTTCACGTGCCAGCCAATAAACCATTTCGCCGGTAGCCACGGCCTTGGGATCGATCCAATTCACATGCGCGAACGGGCGACCGCTCAGGTGATGATCGATGCTGATCAGGAATTTCCGCTCCAATCCATCCAGCCGGGTACGCTGAATGCTGTCGCATTCCAGGATGATGGCCGCTTCGTAGTCGCCATTAATACGATCGGCCTGGACGACTTTTTCGGCAAAAGGAAGCAACTGGTAAATGCGCGGCACGGGATCGCGCAGCACGACCTCGGCCTCTTTGCCCAGGCAACGCAGAATCTGCCCGCAGGCGAGCGCCGAGCCGATTGCGTCACCGTCTGGACGCGCGTGCGAAGTCAGCACAAAGCGCCGGCGTTGCTCGATATTTCTTAAGACTTCGTGCAGCATGGTTGCAAACGTGCCTGATTCACTCTTCCCGGGCTTGCTTCTTCCTGGTACGTTTCAATAACTGATCGATTCGCGATACGTACTCTTGCGAGCGATCTAACTGGAAGAAGAGTTCCGGCGGATGGCGCAAATGCAGCCGCTCCGCCAATTGATGCCGGACGAAGGCGGTCGCGTTCAGCAGACCCCGCATGGTACGTTCGGCTTCCTCGTCGTCTCCCTGGACTACAACGAAAACACGCGCCGAGCGACTGTCTCCCGCAAGTTGTACTTCGCTTACATTGACCAAGCCGATGCGGGGATCTCCTAACTCGCCTTCCAGTATCGTTTCAATTTCCTCACGCATGGCCTCGCCCATACGTTCGCGACGATATTTTTGCCCGCGCGGTTCCAGAATGCCACCTCAAAAACGGATGAGAATATCAGAAAATGGCGTCCCGGTGTGGTTACCAGAGACGTAGAACGTAGCTATTTTGGTGATGTTAGAACCGGCAGAGTTTCAGCAACATAGGGCGGCACTCGCAGGCGCAGTCGCTCGCCATTGCTGCTTTTCCTAAGAGCCGGAATTCCGGAATTAGAGGAATTCGAGAAAGGAATCCGTAACTTCCGCCCCACAGTTATTGGCGATGCGTGTGGCTTTGCGTTCCACATTCTTCATCAGGCCGTCAAGATAATCACGGGAATCGGAAATACCCACTACGCCAATCGTTGCGCGGTTCCACAGGCCGGTTGAATCTAATTCCGCCACCGATATGTTGAAGCTGTTGCGCAGCCGGTCTTTCAAGCTACGCATCACTTGCCGCTTGTCTTTCAAGGATTGCGCGTGCTCGATGCTCAATTCGAGGGTGAGAGACGCGATCATGCGGTCGTTCGTCGTTGGTCGTTAGTCGTGGGCAAAAACAGCTGATGACGAACGACAACCGACCAACGACTTTAGGCGATAACTTCTGCCGCGATGCGCTCGGTGGCAAACGCTTCGATGACGTCGCCGACCTTGATATCGCCGTAGTTAGAAATAGAAATGCCGCACTCCATGCCGTTGCGGACTTCGCTGGCATCATCTTTGAAACGGCGCAGCGAGCCGACTTTGCCCGTGAAGATCACGACATTGTCACGCAGCAGGCGAACTTCGGAGTCGCGCTTGATGATGCCGTCACTGACCTGGCAACCGGCGACCGTGCCGACTTTCGGGATGCGGAAGGTTTCGCGCACTTGCGCCCGGCCCTGGTAAGTTTCCTTGATAGTCGGCTCGAGGAGACCGCTCATAGCGCGCTTGATCTCGTCTTGCAACTCGTAAATGATCGAGTGCAGGCGGATGTCCACCTTCTCCTGCTCCGCCAGTTCCTGCGCTTTGCGCTCTGGACGCACGTTGAAGCCGATGATGATGGCGTTCGACGCCGAGGCCAGCAGCACGTCGGTCTCGGTGATCGCGCCCACTCCGGAGTGCAGCACTTTCAGGCGGACTTTATCATTCGAGAGTTTGGAGAGGAGATCGGTGAGAACTTCGACCGAGCCGCCTACGTCCGCCTTGAGAATAATATTCAGTTCCTTCATGCCGGCAGTCGCCAGCTGCTCGGCCAGCCCTTCCAGCGATACGCGGGAACTCTTTGCCAACTGGGCCTCGCGAGCTTTCTGCTCGCGATACTCGGAAATTCCGCGAGCCTTGTCACGATCGGCAACCACCACGAACTGGTCACCGGCTTGGGGCAATCCTTCCATGCCCAGTATTTCCACCGGAGTGGAAGGCGGAGCTTCCTCAAGCTGCGCACCGCGATCGTCAAACATGGCGCGCACTTTGCCGTAAACATTACCCACAACAAAGTTGTCGCCGGTCCGCAACGTTCCGTTCTGCGCGAGCACGGTGGCAACAGGTCCACGGCCGCGGTCGAGCTTGGCCTCGAGCACCACGCCGGTTGCCGGACGGTCGGGCGTCGCTTTCAATTCCTGCAGGTCCGCCACCAGGCAAATCATTTCCATCAACAGATTGAGGTTTGTCTTTTTCTTGGCTGAGACATCGACAAAAACCGTGCTGCCGCCCCAGTCTTCCGGCATCAGACCGCGATCGGCCAACTGTTTCTTCACCCGATCCGGCAAGGCTTCCGGCTTGTCGATTTTGTTCACTGCCACAATGATCGGGACTTCCGCAGCATGCGCGTGATCGATAGCTTCCAGCGTCTGCGGCATGACTCCGTCATCGGCAGCGACTACGAGTACAACGATGTCGGTTGACTTGGCACCGCGAGCTCGCATACGGGTGAACGCTTCGTGACCCGGCGTATCGAGAAACACAATCTCGCGGCCGTAGGCAGGAGATTCTTTGTCCAGGATTCTTACTTTGTAAGCGCCTATATGCTGGGTGATGCCACCCGAGTCGAGCAGAGTTGTCTTGCCATGATCGACGTGACCCATAATCGTGACCACAGGGGGACGCGGCACAGCTTCCGTGGCAGCTTCTTCACTGCCGGCGCCTGCTTCGGCCACATCTTTGGCAGCCTGCTCCTCGAAAGTGATCACGTTAGTGTCTGCGCCGAAGAAGCGGGCCATCTCACTGGCAAGTTCGGAATCGAGCGTCTGGTTAATAGTGGCGAAAACGCCGCGAGCCAGCAGGCGCGCGATCAGATCCTTGGCGCGAATGCCCAACTTCTCGGCAAGATCTTTAACGCTGATTCCTTCCGTAATCGTGATGCTGCGCGTAATCGGCTGCGGCTCGTTTGAGACTACCAGCCGCGGCGGCGGCACGTAGCCCTTCATCGGGCCTTCTTTGATGCCGCGCGGAATGTAGCGCTGGCCCGGCCTGCGAGCTGGTCCTCCCGGACGACTACCGGGCCGGCTTGGTCCCGGCGGTGGCATGGCCCCGCCGCCCGGTCCTACTCCTAGCGGACGGCTACCGGTCGGCGATTGGCGCGTGGGATGCATGGGCCGGCGTTCACCCGGACGCAATGGGGGACGCATTCCCGGCGCGGCGGGACGTGGGCGCTGAAAAATCGGCTGTCCCGGTACTGGTCGGCCGGGCGCAGGTCGCGCGCTGGCTGCCGGTTGCTCGCCAGTTTGCGGTCGAGACTGAACTGGCGCGGTGGGCGGCGCTTTGTACACCGGGCGCGGACCAGTCTGCGGAACAATCATGCGCGGCTTCGGCCCCGCGGGTGGCTGAGCTGTGGCCGGCGGAGCGGTCTTGGTTGGAGCTGATGCCAGCGGAGGCGCTGCTTGCGCCGGAGGCCGCGAGACGGGCGCGGTTGGAATCTGCGGTGTCGCACTGGCCGCCTCAATCGGGGGCGGAGCTGGCGTAGCACGGGGAGCTGGCGGAGGGGGCGTCACTACAGGGCCAACCGACGCGGCTGGCGTCGTCGTAGGCTCAGCAGGTGTGCTGGGCGCGGCCGGACTGGTCGTTGCAGGCGGCCTTGCAACTGGAGGTGTAATTACCCTGGGCGGAGGCGGCGGTACCGCGGGTTTTGATGGAGTTACTACGCTGGCCGCTCTTGCCGGTGGTGCCGTTGCGGCCTTGCTTTCGGGGACTGGAGGATGCGGAACTGCCGGACGGGGAGGCGCAACCGTTGCTGCTGATTGTTTTTGGCTGATCGCCCTGAGCACATCGCCGGGCTTGGAAATATGGGACAGATCGATTTTGGTCTTGATCTCGTCCGCTTCGCCGCGAGCGGAACGCGCGCTTCTGGAGGGAGCGGCTTGCGCTTCGGCGCTTGCCCGAAAATGGGCCCGCACTTTCTCCGCTTCATGGTCTTCAAGAGAACTGGAATGCGTCTTCTTCTCGGTGACACCGACTTCCGAGAGAACGTCGAGAATAGCTTTACTTTTGACTTCCAGCTCCCTAGCCAGATCGTTAATTCGAATCTTGCTCATCCGCCTTTTCTTGCCTCCGCTTGTCCCGCTAAGTCTTCATATTAACCTCACGGAATTGCGTTCCGTTCCGCATGCTCGTTTGATGCACGGGGAAAATCACTGTTCTTTCTGCTCATCCGCGACCGTTTGTTCTGCTTCCTCTGGAGAGGTCTCGCCTTCAGAGGCCTCGCTGCCTTCTTCGGACTGGGTTTCTGCCGAAGCTTCTGTCGTCTCGCTGCTCGCTTCCGCAGGAGCCTCTTCCACTGACTCGGCTTGGGCCGCCACGTCGAAGGTTTCGGCGCCGGCATTCTCCGCAGTTACTTCTGCGGCAGCACCCTCGCCCGATTCTGCTTCAGGTGTTGCCGTGCCTTGGCCACCTTCCAGGCTCAAAAAGTAATTGTTTACTGCCAGGCTGATTTTTTCGACTGTCTTTGGACCGATTCCTTCAATCGCCTCCAATTGTTCCGGCGTCATGTCTGCGAGAGCTTCCACGCTTGTAATGCCTGCGGCATTGAGCTTCTCGACTAATCCTTCTCCCAACCCCGGAACACTGTCGAGCGGTGTTGCCGCCTGTCCAACCAGAGCAGACATCTGCTGCTCCACTTCCTGCCGCTTCTCTTCCTCGCTCTTAATATCGATCTTCCAGCCCAACAGCTTCGCAGCGAGGCGAACGTTTTGCCCCTTCTTGCCGATGGCAAGCGAAAGCTGGCTGTCATCCACCACCACTTCGAGGTGTTTCTCGCCAGAATCCACAACCGTGACGCGGCTTACCTTGGCCGGTTGCAGCGCCTTCTCGGCAAAGGTCACCGCATCTTCGTGATACTCGATAATGTCGATCTTTTCCCCGCGCAGCTCGCGAATGATGGATTGCACCCGCATGCCCTTCATGCCCACACAAGCGCCGACCGCATCAACGTCTTTGTCCTTGGACATGACGGCAATCTTCGTGCGCTCGCCAGCCTCTCGCGCGATGGCACGAATCACCACGGTTCCATCGTAAATTTCCGGAACTTCTGTCTGGAAAAGATGCTGCACCAATTCCGGCGCGGCGCGCGAAACTACGACCTGCGGTCCCTTGGAAGCTTTCTCTACCCGCACGATTACCACCCGAACCCGCTCGCCGATGGCAAACGATTCCAGCCGCGATTGTTCCTTCCGCGGCATGCGCCACTCGGCCTTGCCCACGTCGAAGATCACATCCGGACCTTCCACGCGCTTGACCGTGGCATTTTGTATACGGTATCGCGTTCGGCTTCGCGCACTTTTTGGAAAATTACCTGCTTTGCCAATTGCGCGGCGATGCGTCCGAGGATTCCTTCGGTCACCTTTGGAATCTGCAGCTCGCCGCCCAATTCCACGTTGGGATCAACTTTGCGGGCGTCTTCCAGCGTGACTTGCAGGTTGGGATCTTCCACCTGCTCGGGGTTTTCCACGACGGTCTTCACCGCAAATGCGCGAATCTTGCCCGTCTCTTTATCTAATTGCGCACGCAGATTTTCCTGGCTCTTGTAGTACTTGCGGGTTGCGACCACGATCGCGTCTTCCACCGCGCTAACTACGATCTGCGGATCGATGCCTTTCTCTCTGCTCAGGGCATCGATGGTGTTGTAAAGCTCGCTTGCCATATCTATTCCGTAAAGTCCAAGTTCTGCTTAGTAATAGCCCAGCCGAAGAGCCAGCGTTGCAATAAGTGCTGACTCCTGACTACCGGTTTCTGACTACTGGACTTTCAAATCTCTGGCACCAAATTCGCCTTCTCGACGTTATCCAGTTCGATCTGAATTTTCTGGGCTGCGCCCGCGACCGGCCGCATCTTCTTCTTGCGCGCGGCACTCAGATCCAGTGTCAGCCGACCCTGCCCGAAGTCTTCCAGCCTGCCTTCAAAATACCGGTTGCCATTTATAGGTTGCCGGGTCGTCAGCTTTACGCGACTGCCGCGAAAACGCTCGTAATCGCTCGGGCGGACTAGCTTGCGGTCAAGCCCCGGAGAAGAAACTTCCAATAGGTACGAGCCACCCGGAACCGCATCTTCCACGTCCAGGATCGTGCTCACTTCGCGACTCAAATTGGCACAATCCTCGTGGGTTATGCCCCCGCGATCCTCGCCTGCGGGCGGCTTATCAATAACGATCCGCAGCATGCGGCTCTTTCCACTGCCGCGGAACTCCACCTCCACCACTTCAAGTCCACTAGTGGCGGCGACGCGCTCCGCAATCTCGCGCACCCGCTCGGCGTCAAATGCCATTTATCCAGTAACTTAGGCTACTTGCCGCACACGCCCTTTTGGCCGGAAACTAAAATGTGGGCTTGCGCCCACTGGTGTGCCTCGCCAATTGCTGGTACTACACAACAGTTTCCAAACACCAATATACGCCGGTCAGGAGCAAAAGACAAACCTGGGAGAGGCCGCTTTTGACTTCAATTTGGGGGTCTTTTTTCTGTCACAATGCCTGGCCGTGAACATAGTTCCCGCGGACGCGGTTCTGGCGGAAATGGAGCAGAAAGCCGCAGATTGTGAGGAGAGATCTGGACGGGCAAGCGAGCCTGCTGCCACTCTACTGAAAGAAGAGGCAAAACTATATCGCGAGTGGATTGCCATGTTGCCGGGATGGACATCGAGAGTGCTTCAGCGACTAGTCTTCTTGTTCGTCCTTCACTCCCAGCATCCATCATGCCGTGATAGACAGCATGCGCGACGGGGTTGGCCCGTTATCTTAACCCTTACTGCGCCAAGGTCGCGTCGATCGTGCCCACGTTCCCGGTGCGTTCGTCGCGCACCGCTAAACGCAACTGTTTCACACCGGCGGGCACATCCACATCCAGTGGTGTCATCAGGCCCTGCTGCAAAATCTGCTGGTAAACCTCGGGTTTAACCGCTTGATCTACCTTCAGGGTGCGAATGCCGCTAACTTTTCCGTCGGCCCCCACTGGACCAGCATAGAAGCTAACATTGAGTTTCTTGCCGCCCGAGGCATCCTCTGCGCTCAATGTGTGCGCATCTACCAGGAAGAGCACGCGTGCTTTGCCCTTCTCGCCGGGTTTTAATTGAGCCTTAAACCCGACCAGCGTAGAGGGAATTCCGTCCCGCATTGCTTCCGCCAGTTCCTGGTCCCCTTTGCGATTTTTCTCCATGGGATCAACGGCGAAATACCCCTTCCGGTAGCGTGCCTCGGTTCCATCGCGATTCAATTTCACCTTTATGCTGCGATAGCGCCCGTTCCACTTCTTATCCTCGGGATAGTAGCCGATTGTGTAAGCGGAATTGTTATCGGCCAAGGCGATGGCAATACCATCTTTTATTTCGTTCTGGTTGACATAAACTTTGCCGCCGGTCTCTGTCGCGATGGCACGCATAGTCTCATGGTCGCTCGATATGTCGGACATCCGGACGACGGCCTTGGCGGACGTGTCCAAGCGCTGCCGATTTGCAAGATCATTGAAGCTTACTTCCATACCACTTGCCAAACCTCGTACGTCGATGGGGTAGAGAGCAATCTGTGCGGCCGACATTTGCGCCGCAGCCTTGCGGATCTCTTCCGTATGTGCCGTACGCTGATTCTCCGCCACCGCGCCACCCGCGATGGTGGCCAGTGATCTCTGCTGAATGCCGTGTGCCGTATTCTCCAGTTCCGCCTCGCTAATGTTCCGATCCTCAGGAATCAAATCGAAAGGGAAAGCCCCCGTGAGCCAAATCACTTCCTTGCGGCCAGGCATACCCTCCAGAGTCGTTTCCGTGCGCCGGTCGAGGAGGTAACTCAATCGGACTGACTCGAAACCCGCGAGTGCCTCATCCGCCCCCGATAATATGGTTTGGACCCCTCCACCCCTTTCTACACCAGGGCCTGCAGCGCTGCTGACGGGAGGTGGACCGCCGCCTGACATCGATGGTTCTTGAGGTTTGTATCTCTTAATTGCCTCCCTCAACAACTGTGGGTCGCTGGTGAAGTCCTGGATGACGTGTAAACCGTCGGTCAAGGTAAAAATTGCCGTCCGCTGAGTTGACTTGCTCTGTTCATCCACATACTTCAGCATCTGCAAACGTCCATATGCCTGGTCACTAAACTGCGAGTTGGCCGCATCCAGAACGAAAACCGTGATCGGGCCACCGGGGGCACGGTATTCCGGCTGATTGGAATAGATCCCGGGCGGTAGGGCGGGAGGCGCAGCCGCTTTAGCAATTTCATCCGGAGTTGTAAAGGTAGCGATCTTCTGCTTCTTTCCGTTCTCTTCAATCACAAAATCTTCGGGCTTCAAATCTTTGATTGGTTGCCCCTTCTTGCCGGTCGCAACGACATCCACCAGCACCATGCGAGTGTTGACGCAATATCGGTCGCCGGTTGTTGCGCTCCGAGGCGTACAGCGCCCATGCAAATTATCAGACCAGCGAGAGATATGAAGATCAGGCGAGCGTAAGCGTTCATTTTCCGCATGGAAACTCCAGGTCGGCAGAATCACCTTACAAAGTCAGATGCAGGCCAGCAAACTACACGGGACTGTATATCTTTTTGTTCCGGGTTTCAACGCTTTCGCGGCCCCAAGGCTACGCTGTCTGGGTCAATAAATTAGGGATGCCTGAGCCAGCCAAGCATCCCTAATGATCTGCAGCCGCACGAGAAAGGAAGAGAGATCAATTCAACCCAAGATCCCCGTTGAATTGCTGAATGATCTGGTAGCACTCGCATGCTGCTTTTTCCAGGCCTTTACGATTTACTACCATCACCGTGCCGCGCGTATATTCGATTAGTCCCGCCCTCTGCAAAATCGCCGCAGCGACGCTCACGCTCGGGCGGCCGGTCCCCAGCATTTCCGCAAGGAATTCGTGGGTCAATGGAACGGCTTCGGAGTCGAGTCGATCCTGGCTCATCAGCAACCAACGGGCCAGGCGCTGCTCGATTCCGTGCAAGCGGTTACAAGCCGCCGACTGCGCTACCAGTAGCGTCTGAATTTGGGCAAACCGGTTCATCCAGAACTGCAGATTGGGCGCTGCCGTCAGAGTAGCCTTCAAGGCTTCGGTCTTCACCCGTACCCCATCCCCAGGTACCTGAGAAACCGCAATTTGCGGACTGATCTTCAATCCTACGGCAATGCCGGCCCCGACCACTCCTTCTTTGCCCACGATGCCCGCTTCTACCGACCTCCCGTCACCAGTGGTGATGACGAGCGAAACAATTCCTGAGTTCGGAAAATAAGCTGAGTCAATGCTCTGCCGCGATTCCTGAAATGTCCGATGATAGGGCGCTTCCAAGTATTCCAATTGTGGGCGCAGCTTCTTGTACTCTTCCGCGGGAATGGCTAGCAGGATAATGTTCCGGATCGGTTTGCCACTCAAGTCAGTGCGCTCGCCGGGCTGCACGGTAGCCAGGTGGATTTGCTTTTTTGGCAACAGCGTGGGAACGCCGGAGGTGCCCGCGTTGATTCCAAGGCCCGGTTTCCGCCGCGTCGCAGGCCTGGATGCAGCTGAGGGTAGCGTCACGATCTTCGAAGGTCCACTCATTTTGTCACGTCTTTCGAGCTGAAACTCGCTCAGGCTTGCTTAGCGCGCGCAACGCCCACGCCGCGTCCGCCAGTGCCTGCCGCTCTTCCTCGTTATTACCACCCTTGCCAATCAGTTCTTGGAGTCGCTGCTGCACTGCCAGGCTCGCCCTTTCGATGCAGCTTGCCAGGTTGTTGTCGTCTAATTCTAATAACGCAGCCTTATACAGTTCTACCCAATGCTCACGTTTATAGTCAGCCATGGTTTATCCAAAGCTATATAGGTTTTCCGGAAGACTCAGGCTAGCCAGGGGAGAGCAGCCTGTCGGTTCGACGCCGAACTAACTAAAGATATTGGTACGTCCCGTGGTCTTCATGCGACCCGGGTTTTATCCTCATCGTCCTTGTCGGTCAGCGCCCGCTCCGCCAACTTCAACCAGCCTTGCACCTGAGACTTGACCGCATCGCTCTCGCGGCGCGAAAAGGGCTGAACAAACTCCTTTTGCTTCGGGTCACTTTCCGGTGGAAGACTCCAGCGCCTCCGGTCCTTTGGCTTTTTTCCGGCCGCCATAGAAACACATCCAGCTTCGGCCAGGTACTTGGACTGTACTCACCATGTAGCATTTGTTCGATACAGTACATTGGGTACAGATCGCAGAAAAGGGCCGTACTTTCCACAGGGTATTTCACGGCTCCGCCTCCCGGCCGGTTTCGCGTTCCATTCACTCACAGCCGTTGCCTAAGGCGACGAAGAAGTTATGCTCCTCCGTTAGTTTCACCAGGAGTGAGCGGCCGGAGCGCTAGTTCCGACCCGGCAAAAAGCATACAATGTTGATTATCCAGAGCCCAAATATGTCCGCTGCGTCTGACGACCTGACCGGCTTGAAAGATGACATGGTTGCCTTCATTGAAGGCCACGGCATGCGCCGCTTCCACGGCTTTGTGGATTATGAAGAAGTGCAGTGCGTTATGTGGGAAGGGGGCGACAACCCCGAGGCCTGGAAAGATTTTGTAGAGTTGGCCAAGGCCTCGGCGGCGCCCTTCCTGACCATGCACTCCTGGGTGCTCAAGCGCGATGATCTGGAAGAATTGATCCGCCGCCTCTCTACCGGGGAGTACACCAATGTTGAAGATGTTGAGGATGCCCGCTGGCTGCGCACCTATATTGGAAAGACCGGCTTTGTGCAGCTGGGCTGGGCCTACCAGGGCACCATCTTTCTGTACGAAGCGAATACCGACTGGTACGAGCGCTATCAGCGGCTCCTGGAGGTTTCTGAAGATTTCGGCGGAATCGCTATAGACGAGCCCGACCAGGACGACGAGACTTGACGAACTGCCGGGTGATCTCTGACCCTGCACAAGGAAACCAGCAGCTCATTATTTCTAGGGTAGCCGTCGAAATTCTCTGTATCCGTGCAGTGGTCCCTCAAATCCGCCGACCAGACTCAGATCGCGGTCCTGGCTAAAGCACTGCAGGCAGACACAGCGCTGAATCTGCAGTCCGACTCTCGACTGGCTGCCATCCTCGCACGATTGCTGGTCATGCGCGGCATCGCCGATCCTGAGTCCGCAGCCCGCTTTCTCGCCCCTTCTTTAGCGCACCTCCATTCTCCCTACGCCATCGCCGGGATGAGCCGAGCCATCGAACGCCTGGAAGCGGCCATTGCGCGCCGGGAAGGCATTCTCATTTACGGCGATTATGACGTTGATGGCACTACCGCGATCGTCATCCTTAAAACGGCTATCGAACTCTGCGGCGGCAGCGCTGATTTTCATGTTCCCCATCGCATCCGCGAAGGCTATGGCATGAAAGACGATGTAATCGAGCGCGCTGCGCAGAATGGCATGCGGCTCATCATTAGTGTCGACACCGGAATTCGTGCGTTCGCCGCTGCGGAAACCGCCACCCGGATGGGCTTGGATCTGATCGTTACCGATCATCACCTGCCCGGGCACGACGGCGTCCCCACGGCATTCGCTGTGCTCAACCCTAACCAGGCGGGCTGCCAGTATCCCTGCAAAGCGCTGTGCGGCGCCGGAGTTGCTTTCAAGCTGGCCCAAGCGCTTATGGAGCGCAAGCTCGACCGCCCAGACCAGTCGCGCCTGCTGACCTCATTCATGAAGGTACTCGCCATTGCGACTATCGCCGATGCCGTTCCGCTGGTCGACGAAAACCGCGTCTTCGCAAAAATAGGTTTGGAAGCGTTGCGGTCCCCGGTGAATGTCGGCCTGAAGGCCTTGCTCGAAGTCGCGCAACTGGGCGCTCGTCCGCTGACTTCGGGAGAAGTTGCTTTCCGCATCGCGCCACGCCTCAACGCAGCCGGGCGCATGGACGTTGCCCGCGATGTCATCGAACTCTTCAGCGTGAAAGATCCTGCCCGCGCCCGCGAGCTTGCCACCCGGCTTGACAAACTGA
>QIAS01000157.1:17315-24047 GCA_003225615.1 Acidobacteriota bacterium
GATGCGTATTGCATGGTGATCGACGGAGAGGGCTGGCACCGCGGAGTCATAGGCATTACCGCAACCAGGGTAGTCGAGCGCTATGGCCGTCCCACGCTGGTCATCGCGCGCGATGGGGAAGAAGCGCACGGATCAGGCCGCTCCATTCGGGCCTTTCATCTGCTCGATGCCATTGAATCCTGCCGCGATGTTTTTAGCCGCTACGGCGGACACAGCCACGCGGTGGGTTTCTCATTACCAACCGCGCGCATTCCGGAACTGCGCGCGCATCTTGAAACCTACGCTGGGGCGCGCCTTACACCTGCCGACTTTGCACCAGGCATCGATCTCGACGCCGAACTTCCATTGGACCAGGTCACGCCCGAACTGTTCGAAGCACTGCGCCGCCTTGAACCTTTCGGGCAAGGAAATCCGGAACCTGTGTTCGCTGCCCATGCGGTGCGTATGATGGCGCCGCCTAGAGTCCTGAAGGATAAACACGTAAAGCTCAAGCTGGCCGCAGCCAAGATGCCACCGCCGATTCTGTCCTCGTCAGATTGTCTTGATGGTACGCATGAGGACGGCGAAGGACCAAGCGCGGCCGCGATTCTCGTGACGCCGCATTGCCATCCGGATGCCGCCGCTTTTCGGCGCGAAGAAATCAGAGCAGCCGCTGAAAGCCGCGAACTGAAGACTGAGAAACCCAGTTGGCGACGTGCCATCACTTTCGATGCCCTCGCCTGGCGGATGGCCGAACGGATGGAACAAGAAAAACTCATTGCGGGGGATACTCTCGACATCGCCTTCACCATCGGCCACAACGATCATCCCGAATTCGGTGGACTTGAACTGACCCTATGTGACTTCAAAACAGGCAACGAACGCTCCAAGCAAAACGAACCCGAGGCCACAAAGGTCCACACGGCCCCGTCTGCCTGAAGCGGCGTGACTAGGCGGCGCATTAGCAGCAAGTGGAAGAACATTAGCCTCTAGCACTTCGCTCTCAACACTTAAATCCACCGCTTTACACGAAACGTTCGCAAAGTTATATTCACCGGAACCGTGCTTACTGCGTCCATCTACTGCAACAAGTGTGGTGCCCAGAACGCTGCGGGAGTGCAGTTCTGCTCGCAATGCGGGGCACCCTTTGCGCCGTCCCCAGTGACCATTCCCACTACCAATCAAGTTCCGGTCGGCTCTTATTCATCCCCGGCCTATGCCTCCGCGCCCACGCGGATGGTGCAATACGGTGGATTCTGGATTCGGTTCCTCGCTTTTATCATCGATCTGATTGTGGTCCAGATCATCGTATTCCCCGTCTCTCTGATCTTCATGACCCTGGCAGGCATCACGGGCGCCATGGGTGGCGCCGACCGGAATGTGCTGTTCGGAGGCGTGTGGATGATGGCTTTCACGATTCGGGCAATCTTCGGCGGGGCAGCGAACTGGATTTATGAAGCGGCCCTGGAAAGCTCGGCGAGACAGGCTACGCTAGGCAAAATGGCTCTGGGACTGAAAGTCACAGATCTCTACGCCAATCGAATTTCTTTCGCTCGCGCCACCGGCCGGCATTTCGCCAAGTATCTCTCGGGTTTCATTTTTATGATCGGCTACATCATGGTCGGGTTCACCGAGCGCAAACAGGCTCTGCACGACATAATCGCCGGCACACTTGTAATACGCACGTAGCCCGCACGGGCACTCACTTCAAAGCTCGCCCGCTGCTTCCCCGAGAAAGGGAAGGAGAGTACTCTCAGGCTGGGCTGCACGAATCATCTCGCGCGGCGGTCACCGCCGAAAACGGCCTAAGATTGGGCCTGTACGGTGGTTTTCAGGAGCGGCGGTCCGGTCGGGTGATCCACGTTCGCCGAGTCCTCTGCGGTTATGAACAGGTCAAAGGTCTGATGCGGCGTAGTAGCGCGAAAGCTGCCTTCCAATTGGTCATTCACGGTAAGAACGCCGGCATTGATGGGGTCCTTCCCGCGCGGCTGAATCCACACCACATATACGGACTTGCTGGGCGTGAGCGAATTCGGACGCGCCAGATGTTTGGTATCAATGTGGAATTTAATGTTGCCGTTCTTATCGTGTAAGAAATTAACCTTGCCGGTCGCCGCGGGAACGCTGGGATCGGCAATCAGCGGGACTTCTCCTGCGAAAGCTATCCCGATCAGAGTGCACACCATAAGAATCCCCGCCGCTATGGATATGGGCTTCATGCTAGTACCTCCTGCGAGCGCGACTTTGATGACGCAATCACCCTCGGAGGTTGTGTATGGCAGGCTGCCTCGGCCCCAGACAAGCGCCAGGTTGATAAGGCGGATAGGGTATCTGTTCAGCGGCTGTCGGACTATCCGGTAGACTATTAAGTAGAAATGCCCATCCATATTCCCCGCCTTCGCCGCTGGTTTGCCGTCGCGGCCATGGGACTCTCCATGGTCGTCGTAGGCATGTACTTGTATGCGCGCTGGCGGGTGCACAATGCGCTGAAGGACGTGCCCAACAAGCTGGGCATCGAAGTGCAGCAGAGCACGGACAACTTTACAATTTCCAAGTCCGACCAGGGGCGCACCATATTTACCCTGCGGGCTTCAAAGGCGGTGCAATACAAGCAGGGAGGACGGGCGGAATTGCATGACGTCAGCATCATTCTTTATGGCCGCGATTCCAGCCGCTTTGACCAGATTTATGGAGCCGACTTCGAATATGATCCGCGATCTGGCGACGTCAATGCCAAAGGCGAAGTTCAAATAGATCTCGAAGCCAATCCCCAGGGCCTCACTAATCCCGACCAGGCACTGCCGAAGGAATTGAAGAATCCCATTCACCTGAAGACCAGCGGGCTGGTGTTTAACCAGAAAACCGGCAATGCGTACACTACGCAAAAAGTCGAGTTCCGTGTGCCGCAGGCGACGGGCTCGGCATTAGGAGTGAATTACGTTGCGAAGCAGAATGCGCTGACATTGGTATCCCAGGTAGAAATGCAGGTGAGCGGACCAATTCCGGCGCAGGTTACGGCCTCTCGCGGAGTCATCACCAGGGAGCCCCGCCGGTTTGTACTTGATCAGCCGCGCATCACGCGTCCTGCACAAAGGTTGGAAGCGGAACAAGCCACCCTGTTTCTACGCACTGATAATACGGTGGAGCGAATCGTTGCTTCCGGCAATTTGCGGGCTGACACGGCAGGAGCTTCCGACATGCATCTGCGCGCCGCAAAAGGGGAGGTGCTGCTGCGTTCCGAGCGCAATGCGTTGCGAACGGCAATTCTTTCCGGCGATGTGCAGATTGATTCAAATAACAAGCAGCCTATGCTCGCAAACGCGGGCAGCATGGTGCTGTACTTTTCCGGCAAGAACCAGCTGAATAAAATTCACGCTCAACAAGGTGTGAAACTGGCGCAGCATTCTGCCCCGTCAAGTGCGGGGGCGCCTGCTTTGGTCTCCGACGCGCAGGATATCGAAATCACCGCGCCAACCATGGATTTCTTCGTCTCCGACGGCCGGCATCTCGACCGTGGGCAAACCAGCGGTGATGCCCGGATTGCAATTCTTCAAGGCGCAGGCCAACGGACACTGGTCACTGCAGGCCGTTTTCAAGCGAAGTTCGGGGTCGCCGCCGGTCGTACGCAACTGGTCTCACTGCATGGCGCTCCCGATGCGAAGGTTCTCACTACCGTCCTGGGGCAACCGGATCGAGTCAGCACCAGCAGCACGCTAGATGTTGCTTTTCGTCACGCAGGTGGAATCGATTCCATCCTGCAGCAGGGGAACGTCGCCTATGTGGATGGCGAGCGCAAAGCCTGGGCTAACACGGCCCGCTATACGCCTGTGGACCAGATGCTCGTCATGACAGGCTCTCCCCGCGTGGTGGAAAGCGGGATGACCACAACGGCCCGTACTATGCGGATTCATCGCGCCACCGGCGACGCGCTGGCCGAAGGCGACGTGAAGAGCACTTACAGCCAACTCACAGAGCAGCCCAATGGCGCTCTGCTGGCCTCCGCTAGTCCCATCCATGTGACTAGCCGCAGCATGACCGCGCGTCGCAGTCCCGCCCGCGCGGTTTACGCGGGCAACGCGCGTTTGTGGCAGGACGCCAATATTGTGGAAGCGCCCACGATCGAGTTTGATCGCGACCATCGCACCATCACAGCCCAGGGAACCGCAGCGCAGCCCGTCTCCACGGTGTTGATTGAAATGAACAACACGCAGGCCAGTAAGCCGCAAATCACCAACTCTACCGGCAAAAACAGAGCGAGTAAGTCGACTCCAGTGACGATCACGTCTGCTCGTCTCACGTACACCGACAATGAGCGACGCGTGCACCTGGAAGGCGGAGTGGTAGCGCAGGGGGCGGACATTACTATCAACTCAAATCAGATGGACGCCTACCTCGCGCCCCGCAAGCAGAGTTCAGCAACACAGGCTCCCGGCATACAGAGTTCGATAGCATCCGCTGCGGCACAACTGGATCGTATTGTTGCCGCGGGCAACGTTATCATCCAGCAACCGTCCCGCCGGGCGACCGGAGAGAAGCTGATTTATACGTCTGCAGAGGACAAATTCGTCCTGACCGGCGGGCCGCCTAGCATTTTTGATGCCGAACATGGCAAGATTACCGGCGATTCGTTGACTTTCTATAATCGCGATGATAGGGTCTTGGTGGAAGGCGGGAACTCCTCCCCAACTGTAACCCAGACGCGAGTGGCACGTTAAATGCATACTCTGGCCACGGACGAAATCGGCAAATCCTACCGGGGCCGGCGAGTTGTAAACGGGGTCAGCCTGCGCGTTGGTCAGGGCGAAGTTGTTGGTTTACTTGGGCCTAACGGCGCCGGCAAGACTACCTCCTTCTACGCAATTGTTGGCCTGATACCCCCTGATACAGGCCGCGTACTAATAGATGATCACGACATTACCGACGTGCCTATGTACCTGCGGGCACGCCAGTATGGCATCAGCTACCTCCCTCAGGAAGCCTCAGTATTCCGCAAGCTCACGGTCGAGGAAAATATCCTCGCGGTGCTCGAGGCGCAGCCGATTTCCTGGCACGAGCGCCGGGAAAAGATGGAGAAGTTGATTGACCAGTTAGGTTTAGAGCATATTCGCCAGAACCGCGGGTATGCTCTGTCGGGCGGTGAGCGCCGGCGTGTGGAAATCGCGCGCTGTCTGTGCATAAACCCGACTTTTATTCTGTTGGACGAGCCATTTTCCGGGATTGACCCGATTGCTGTTCTGGACCTGCAGAAGATTATTTTTGATTTGAAGGCCAGTGGCATCGGCATCCTGATTACGGATCACAACGTGCGCGAGACGCTCTCGGTTACTGATCGCGCCTACATTATTAACGAGGGACGCATTTTTCGCTCAGGAACGCCGGAACAGTTGGGCAGCGATCCCGAAGTCCGGCGTGTGTATCTGGGCGAGAGCTTCTCGCTGGTGTGAAAGAGCAGTAGCTGGGAGCTAGTAGCTTGGGTCCAACGAGCGCGCTCTACGACTACTGCTGCTAGCTACCAACTACTAGCTACTAATTATTGTTATGGTGCTGCTACAACACAAACTGAGTGTCAAGCTGTCGCAACGGCAGATCCTGACGCCGGGTCTCGTGCAAATGGTCTCCGTGCTCGCGCTCAACAAGCTTGAGCTGCGAGACATGATCACTGCCGAGATGGTTGAAAATCCCGTGCTCGAGGAATTGGAAGACTCGGTTCCGCTGCTGGATGAGGTCGGGCGGCGGGAAGAAGAGCGTGACCGTCCTACGCCGGCCGACGAGAGTACGGTTGCAGCGACCGAAAAGAAAGATCCATTCGAAGAAATTGATTTCGGCTCGTTCTTTCAAGAATATCTCGACCCGGGCTATCGCAGCGCGGGAGAGATGGAAGACATTGAGCGGCCCTCATTCGAAAATTTTCTATCCAAGCCTTCCAATCTCACCGACCACCTTATCTGGCAACTTGGCGCGATGCCGGTCACATCCCAGGTGCGCGAAGCCGCCGAACTCATCATTGGCAACCTGAATGAGGACGGTTACCTCATTGCCAGCGACGACGACTTATTGCGCATCAAGCCGCCTGCTCCGCGCGAGTTAGACTCTGTGGCGCACGAGACCGTGGTAAAAGAAGCGGCTGCACTAGGACTGACCGATGCCGCCCCAGAGGCCGCTTCGGCCGATGCAGTACCAGATGAACTGGAAGTAGAAGATGATCTCAACCTGGCGACGCCGGAATGGAACCCGCAGGTTGGGGAAAGCAACCTGGCGATGGCAGCAGCGGTTGCGCCCGCGCCGGAGAGCAATTGCGAACCGTTGCCTGCCATTCACGCGGCAGCCCGTTCTGATGTGAGCACCGCAGCTCCGCTCAAAACGCAGAATAATCACGCCGCCTACAAGCCGGGTTTCACTCTTTCCGATCTGCATGAAGCACTCGAACTGGTGCGCCAGTTCGATCCCCCTGGCGTAGCCTGCCGCGATCTGCGCGAGTGCCTGCTCTGCCAACTTCGTTACCACCAGCAGCAGCTCGCGATTCACAAAAACGGAAATGGAACGACCGCGGAAGTGCTGAATGACTGTATCGCCGTGGTTGACCAGCACCTGCGCGCGCTGCAGATGAAGCAGCACAAGGAAATCTCTAAGGCGATCAACCGGCCCATAGAAGCCGTGCAGCAAGCGCTTCAATACATTCGCACCCTCGATCCGCGCCCTGGATTGCGCTACAACAAGGTGCAGCCGCGCCTGATCGAGCCCGATGTTGCGTTC
>QIAS01000157.1:24096-24637 GCA_003225615.1 Acidobacteriota bacterium
GGCTTCTGACCGGCGACACCAACGACAAAGACACGCGCAACTACGTCAAAGAGCGTTACAAAAGTGCCATCCAGCTAATCAAGAACATCGAGCAGCGCCGCCAGACCATCATGAAGGTCTGCTACTCCATCGTCGCCCGCCAGCAGGATTTTTTGGAGCGAGGAATTGATTATCTAAAGCCGATGATGATCAAGGAGGTGGCCGAAGAAATCGGCGTACATCCTTCCACCGTAAGCCGCGCCGTAGCCAACAAGTATGCCCACACTCCCCAGGGCGTATTCGAACTGCGGTACTTCTTCAGCGAGAGCGTGCAAGGCCCGGAAGGCGGCAACACGTCACTGCTCATCCTCAAGCGCCGCGTGAAAAAGCTTATCGAGGAAGAAGATCCCGCCCGGCCGCTGACCGACGAGCAGATCACCCGCATCCTCCAGTCGCAGGGTATCCAGGTCACTCGCCGCACGGTTGCGAAGTACAGGGAGGACATGCGCATCGCTAGTACTCACCAGCGCAGGGTCAAAAAGTAAGGACGAAGGACGATTTA
>QIAS01000157.1:24687-26479 GCA_003225615.1 Acidobacteriota bacterium
AATCGGCAATTGAAAATTGGAAATCGCACTTCGTAATTCATACTTCGTAAATCGTACTTCAGAACGCAGTGCCCAATTTATGAGGTAAAGGTATCCAGGAGGGGCGCTCATGAACGTGGAATACACTGGCAGGCAGTACGAAATCACTCCCGCCATCCGCAAGGAAGTTGAAACCGGCCTTACCAAAATCCGCAAAATTCTGGGCGATAAATTCGAAACCAAAGTCATCCTGACTGTCGAGAAGCACCGCCATAAAGCTGAAATCACTATAACGCCTCGCAATGGACCTATCGTCGGCCTCGCGCAAGCTGGCGACATGATCGTAGCCGTGAACGAAGCTCTTGATCATCTCGAAAAACAGGCATTGAAATACAAAACACGCTGGCGCAGCAAGAAACGCAAATCGCACGAAAAGTGGAATGGCCAGTCCACACGGGAAGACTTGCAAACCGCCGTTGGTCTGGATGAGAAGACGATAGTCCCTGTGGTAGTGCACAAATTCCCGGCGGTGGCCCGCACCACCGAGGTGCACCTGGTGCATTCCGAGGATGCCGTCGCCCTTCGCCCCATGACCCTGGAGGAGGCCATCAAAGAAGCCCACTTCCGCGATCGTGACATTTTCGTCTTTCGCGATCCCAAGGGCAAGGTTATGGTTCTGCACCGGACCCGGGATGGCAGGATGGAGTTGATCGAAGCACCCTAGAGTTGCCTTAGTTCTTGCTATCCGTCGTTGGTTGTTTATTCGGGCATGCAACGCGTGTCTGACTTTTTGCCGCGGTATATGCGGTTTGCTCGCCACCTGCTCCGCAGCTTTCTTCTCAAGATACCCATTCATTTACAAACGCGACGGGAAGTGTATGATGCCATCGCCAAGCAAACAAACTTCGCTTTGGCAGGAGATATCGTAATGAAGAGAATTTGCATTGTCATCGCATCTTTGTTCTTGTGCGCATTGTCTGCGGTCGCCCAGGAACACTACACCGAAGGCCCGGTTTGGCGCGTGCAGCTCGTCCGCGTGAAGCCTACCCAGATGGATGCATACCTTACCAGCCTTCGTCAGTCCAGCAAACCTTTACTGGACGAAATGAAGCGTCAGGGAACGATTTTGGATTACAAGGTATTTCTCAAGGAGACCAAGCACAATCCTGAAGATTGGGATCTTTGCCTGGCGGTGCAATATAAGAACCATGCCGCTCTGGACGGCTTGGCCGCTAAAGGCGAACTCCTTCGCGACAAAATCCTGGGCGGCAAGCAGCCTGCCCAACAGTTGGCGGATAAGCGCTCGGAAATCCGCGAACTCCTCAGTTCCGAACTGCTGCAAGAGATCATTCTGAAATAAAGAGTGCGGGAGCGTTGCAGGCAGACTTATCCAGGGTCGAAATTGATCTAGTTTCGTCCAGATGGGAATACCCGGTTTCGGCAAAACCATTGCATCAGGACGGCGACGAACAATCACTCCCAAACCAAATTCGACATGTTCACTTTCTGCTATCTGCAAACTCCGAGTTTACGCAGAAACGTCATCATCGGGCACCAGTCCGTAAATCCAGACTGAAACAGGTTCAGGCCAACAAAAGCCGTGAATAGGTACCAGTACGGGCTTACGTAGTGCCCCAGTGCCAGGGACAGCAGAATAAAGCTACCAGCGATCAAACGAAGTGTGCGTTCTACGGTCATAACAGTTCTCCTTCAGAACTAAAGGCTCTTTTTTGCAATTTCCCATGGCGGGGTTTCGCATTCAGCAATATTTTCCGACGAATACGGATGCGTGGGTGGGAACGAGCGCCGCCTC
>QIAS01000524.1 GCA_003225615.1 Acidobacteriota bacterium
CCACGGTTTCTCCCGAAGCGACTGCGGAAGTTTCACCTTTCAGTTTGCGACAGAGAGTTTCGCTTTGGCTGATCACGTGGGCGGGATACCTTGCCATACGTGTGATCGGCCCCACCTTGCGATTCGCCGCCTCGTTCGAGGACGGAGCTGCCGATAGCTATGACCAGCGGCCTATCGTTCACTCCTTCTGGCACCGCTGTGTTTTCCCGGCTGCATTTTTCTGGCGCCATCAGCAGGTTCGGGTAATGACCAGCCAGAGTTTCGATGGTGAATACATCGCCCGCATCATCCAGAAGTTTGGTTTTGTGCCTGTGCGCGGCTCGAGCAACCGAAGAGCGGTGCGCGCTTTCCTCGAAATGCGACGCGAAGCCGCACAGGGCTGGATTCTCGCTTTCACCATCGATGGGCCGCGCGGGCCACGCTACGTGGCTAAGCCCGGCCCCGTGCTGTTGGGGCGCGCAACCGGAGTACCCCTGTCAGCTTTTCATGTCGCCGTGGAAAATGCCTGGGTTCTGAATACCTGGGACGCATTGATAATTCCGAAGCCCTTTTCCCGCGCGCTCATTCGCCTCGCGCGAAAAATCACTGTTCCCGCCGATGCCGATGATGTTCAAATGGATCGCATTCACGCGGAGTTGCAGGCTTCTCTGGACCGGGTACGCGAATTCGCCGAGGCCAATGTGGCGCGAGTCGGAAGCTCGGAACTCCCACTCTTCCGACGCTAGGTTAGACACTCTTGAACTGTTTAAGCACTTAAGCACAATTACCTTCGTACTTTGTCCTTCGCCACAAAACCGTTGACCATGAGCATATGCGAAGGGCGGAACTTCTCTCGGGCGCACTGGCGGCATTTGCAATACTCTCACCGTGCGGGGCACAGCAGCCCAATCGCACTGAGCCTGCCACAAAATCTGGCATGACGATCGAGAACGTCGAGCAGCAACTCGGCCGCTTTACGATTGCCGGTCAGAGCTTCACCATCACGCTGCAGAACAGGCACATTGCGGGAGCGCCCGCGGGCATTCTTGTACAAACTCTAGGGAAGCTGGAAATACACGATCAGCCGTTCTCTATCACAAAACATTTCCTTATCAACTCGAAGACAGCAGATTTCACGAGATTGTAACCGCATCCGCGCGGCTCCTCGCTGGTGACAATCTAACCGGATTGCTGGTCACTTACACGCATCAGCCCGCCCTGCCCGGAACCGAACAGTCCTGGCAGGTATTTGGCTTCCGAAACGGAAAAATGGCTCTATTCGAGCAACCCGGGGCGGAGCCCGCTACGAATGCTCCCGCCCAGTTCACCGGAGTTCTCATGCGGGCTCAAAATGGCGGTGCTCCCATGATCGTGCGCGGGCAGCTTGACATCGTGCAACTGCGTGCCTGGACTGGCAACTTCTACGTCATTGTGCCCCTGCGTGTGGATTGGCGAAGCGGTAAATTGCTGGTCGGCGAACGATGCCTTGAAAGCGGCGGAGGGCCCGGCTTGCACGAAATTGGCTGCGATATGCGTGTGGAGGCCGAGCGTGTCCCCAGCAACGCAGAATTCAACTTCGCCCGCATATTCCCAACTCCTGAAGAGCAGGCCGGCATCAGCGTGCAGCACGCGGTAATCGCAAAGGGGGCTGATGTCCAACTTCTTAAAGCCAGATCAATCGCGACCTGGGTGCAAGATGGAGACGTAATGCGCCTTCAATTTCCCGATCTATGGCTCAAGGTCATAATCGATAACAACACCGACAATGAAGGCTGGATTCACGGTGAGCAGGATCTAGCGGCGGTTGGTTTGCCAGCTCGGGGTCTAGTCCAATGATGACTGCCCGCAATGGCGCCATTGCCGTCTTGATTCTCGTTCTGGCCGAAGGCGCATGGTGGGCGTCGAACAACCGTCCGCATCAGGCGGCCGGCAAGCCGTCACCTCAGCAGCGCTTGTCTGCAACAGCGCAGCCTGTGCTCGCGCCATTAAATGCGCAGGCCTCGGCCGCTATTGCGACTCGTGCAATTGCAAGCACTCCCACAACCAGCACGGCTACGACGACGAACGCGGAAACTGAGCAGCGCCTGGGTCCGTTTTCAATAGCCGGCACGGACTACACGATCGTCTTGAAGAAAAAGAAATGTCCGCCAGGATCCATGCAGGCCGGCGGTGACACGGTCGTCGCAATGGAGATTCGCGACGCCTCCGGCAGCAGTCTGTATCAGAAAACGTTCCCCTACCAGGCTGCTAACACCGAGTTCTCGGATGCATGGTCCGTTTCTGCGGGCGTTCTGTCGGGGACAAATGGAACTGGACTACTGATCAGCTACGATCTCGACTCCGAACCATCGGCTCCGGCGCCTGAGTCCAGCGGGTGGTATAAGGTGTTCGGGGCCGTCGATGGCAAATTCAAGCCGTTCAGCGGACCCATACTTGTGCAGGGAGGTTTGATAACCGGTGATGCATCGAACAAGCAGTTCAAGACGGCTGGGCCGCTGGACTCTCACGCAGACGCATTAAAGTTCAAAGTTTGGGCGCACCATTTCCGGCTTGTGTATCCAGTGCGCGTAGATTGGAAAGAGGGGAAACTAAGTCGAGCGCAAGTGTGTGATAGAGCTGCAGCAGGTTCGAACTCCTGTCACTATGCGGTTGCGCCCGAGGACGACC
>QIAS01000529.1:0-1196 GCA_003225615.1 Acidobacteriota bacterium
TACACCGAGCGCACCCTCGACTTCCTGCACCAACTGCACCGCGAGCCGCAGAATAAGGGCTGCGTCGGAGCCGTGATCCAGTCCTACATGCGCCGCGCCGAAAGCGACATCGAGAAGCTTCTGGCTGACGGCATCCGCATTCGCCTCTGCAAAGGAGCCTACAAGGAGCCGCCAGAGATCGCATTCCAGAAAAAATCAGAAGTGGATGCCAATTACATCAAGCTGATGAAAATTTTGATGAAGAGCGGCATCTATCACGGCCTGGCGACGCACGACGAAAGCATAATTAAAGAAGCCAAAGCCTTCGCACAGCGCGAAAGCATTCCTCGCGATGCCTTCGAATTCCAAATGCTTCACGGAATTCGCCGCGACCTGCAGCAATCCCTGGTGCGCGACGGGTGGCGGATGCGAGTCTATGTCCCGTTCGGCACCGAGTGGTATCCATATCTAATGCGTCGCCTGGCCGAGCGCCCCGCCAACGTCTTATTCATTGCGAGAAATTTATTGCGAGCCTAGGGACAGCTCTCGCAGCCCAAACTCAAAGGAGCCAAACTCCACGCCGACGAAAACCAAGAGGCAGTAAGGCAAGAGCCTAAAGCCAAGAGCTGAAAGCTTATTCGTCCGGCGTCTCGCTCTGCCCTTCGGCGGGCGCCAAAGGCAAGCGAGAGATCCCGCTCAGCAAACCACGTTCCTGAGGTGAGAACGTGTTCTTGAAACGTTCGGACTCGAGCACTTGCTGACGCTGCTCGGGTGGCATTTGCCGCAGATCCTGCACCGCGCTCTGCACCATGCGACGCCGCTCCGGCGGAAGCGTTTTCAGTTGGGAGAAAAGCTGCCGCGCCTGTTGCTTCTGCTCGGGTGTCAGATGCTCCCAGGTTTCCATGCGGTTGAGAATGCGCTGTTGTTGCTGCGGAGGCAGGCTGTTGAAGCGTTGCAGCCGCTGCACCAGTTGTTGCTGCTTCTCCGGAGGCAATCGATGGAACTGCGGATCATTCTGCAGCGCTTTGGACTGTTGGTCCGGCGGCACATCTTTGTAGCGCCGCAGCCAATCGCCGGCGTGATGTTCCTGACGCGCGGCTTGCCGCTCTCTTCGAGCTTCCTGCTGCTCTTTGCGCCGCTCTTGCTGCCCGGCGCCAGGATGCGGGCGCTGGCCATAGCTCAGGCTTGCGCTCGAAAGCGCCAGAATGATGCTAAAA
>QIAS01000529.1:1215-1891 GCA_003225615.1 Acidobacteriota bacterium
ACTGCTATTCTCCCACCTCCCAAACATCCACGCTTCATCCCCTAGTCCTTTGCTAGGGTTCGCCCTCACATCATCCTGAACTTCCAAGTCATCCAGCACGTCGAAATCTGCGTACAAGTCATGATTCTTGTCCAGCGCCTGCAGGTCGCCCACTGCCGTGCCTGGTTCCGCTGGAGTCGACCACGGCGGAGAAATCCCTTGCGCACTGGTAGACACTTGCTTAGTGCGAACCACGCTGACACCAACCGCCAGTAGCAAGGTGAGCGCTAATGCCAGCGCGGGCCGGCGCATCCATTCCAGCCATCCGCCGGCAGGACGAGTCATCTCCTCCCGCAATCGCACTTGCAGGCGCGCATCGAAATACGGCGAAGGCTCAGGAGCCTGCCATTCATCAAGCAGTGCCATGGTTTTGCGCACGCCCTCCAACTTGGCCGCGCACTCGGCGCAACTGCGCACGTGCTTCTCTACTTCTGGCGCCGTCGCGCTCAGTCCGGCGGCCAGGTCCGGCATCAGTTCGCGAATTTTCTTGCACTTCATAAACATCACCTAGATAAACTCTTTCAGTTGCTCGCGCAGTGTCTCGTAAGCGCGAAACAACAGCGACTTTGTGGCTGACTCGCTCAACTTCAATACTTCGGCGATCTGGCGATAATCCATCTGCTGATACTTGTGCATG
>QIAS01000119.1:0-6617 GCA_003225615.1 Acidobacteriota bacterium
CTGTTTTGAGCACCGAGGCAACACTCAATCAAGGTGGCATGCATAGGGCAGGCACAAAGACGAGCTAATTGGGAGCAATTATAACCGAGGTGGGAAACAGGCGACCGCGCACTTAAGCTGCCGTAAAACGCGGCGAGCCGCATCTCTAGAGCCGGGCTAGGGACGGCTAGCCGGGATGTCTGCGGCGTTTGGCGCAAGGGGCGCTATGGCCTGCGTGATCTTGGTCAGTTCATCGCCGCGGAAATACTGGCCCTTGGCGGCACGCATCTCAGGCATGGCCGCATAGGGCTTGCTGTAGTCGTTGTTGGCGTTCCAGAACAAGAACCCAATTCCGCCTTTATTCTTCGCCGTCAGCACCTGCGTTTCAATGTACTTAGGTGAATAAGTGCGGGTACGCCAACGGAACGCCTGTAACCAGGGACGGAGAACGACTCCGCTGCCCTTGGTGATTGTCTGAAACCGGTCCATCGATTCACCGATGAAGTGCTCCGGGGCGTCGCCGGGGTGGGCGTAACCATCCATACCGAAGAAATGCGATGGGTAGATCATGGGCGAGAGCACATCGCAATATTTTGCCATGCCAACAATATCCTGCCCCGTATGAGCCAGATCTACCTGCCGCTGCCAGGCCATGATGCCGAACACGTCCAAGGACAACAGGACTCCGCTGGGGTGGATTTCTTCGTAAGCATGCTTCAGGAAATCCGTAATGACATCAGTGCGATGCCAGGTGGGGTGCTCTTTCTGGAACACGAAGCTGGCGTCTTTTTGGTCGCCTTCGGCCGGGAAGCGGACGTAGTCGAACTGGACTTCATCTGCGCCGGACTCGGCCGCTTTCTTGGCCAGAGCAATGTCATAGTCCTGAACTTTGGGCTGGGAGGGGTCGGTCCAGACCAGCTTGCCGTTCTCGCGCCAGGCTTGGCCGGTGCGATGCGACTTTACGGCCAGCTCAGGATGGGTAACCACCAGGCGCTCATCGCGAAAGATTGCAATGCGCGCAATGGCATGCATGCCTTGGGAGTGAATAAAGCGCGTTAATTTGGGCAGATCAGAGATATAGGGATGGCGCCCGCCAACCGCCAGCGGGTGATCGAAGGGGATATTGACGATTCCGTCGCTATCCTTGATATCGAAAACCACCGAGTTGCCGCCCAGTTCACGCCAACGCCGGATAATCCGTAACCCGTGTTCGCTGCTGGCCATAACGCCAGTCAGGTAGACGGCGCGGACTTCGAAGTCGCGGGCCACAGCAATGGACTTTTCGACGATGGGGGCGTCCAGAATGCCGGGGATAATGACGTACTCCCCTGCCTTAAGCATGTTGCCGCGGCGATCTCCATTCGCCTTGCGAATGGCATCGCTCAACTCAGCGGATGTCAAATAGGAGGTTTTCTTAACGAATTGCCGGGCTACGGAGGCGATATTCTCGCCCCGTTTTGCCGTGTATAGGGCGCTGCCGGGGGGTGCTACGACGGCTGGCTGTAAGTCTGAAGGTTCGGGCGCCTTGACAGCGGGAGCGTTCGTTCTGGAAGCCGGAACCAGTTGAGCGGGTTGCGATTGTGCCGCGAAAGCGGGGGAAGCAATGGAACTCAGGCGCCAACCCACGCCGACCAGCAGCACGCATATGACGATAACAATGGTTGCAACAGTCCAACGACTCAAAGTCTCCTCCCCCAAACGAACGATTCAAATATTATGCCGTCAACGCAGTTGTTGCCAGTTACTTCCGGCCAATCACAGCGGCAATCCCATCACAGTTTCAGAATGCCACGGTTTGGGAAATCCAGAGCTACTGTTATTCCTGTAAAGCGGCCCCAAAAACTTCCCGATTGCGCAAATTATTTCTCTTAACTCTGTGCTAAGCCACGACTTCCGCGTAGCCCGGAAGCTTCTAGCAGCATCTAACCAGACCGAAAGCAGGAAATGGGCAGCTCAAATGAGGATGGCGAGTCGTTTGCAGGATAGAGGCCGGAAGCGAGTGACAGAATTTGTCACCCGGTTCCGCAAGCAACGACACGCACTCCCAGGAAGAGGTAGAAAGGCCCAGGAAAGGCAAGGGCCAAAGACCCTATGAAAACCAACCTCGCCACAGTGCTCGACCCGACCCGTCGCAGCAACGATGCCAGAGACTTTGAAGGTGCCATGCGCCGCAAAATCGTCGGTCAGGACCAGGCCGTCGAGAAAGTGGCGGAGATCTACCAGATGTTTCTGGCGGGCCTGAACCCGCCGGGGCGCCCGGTAGGAAACCTCCTGTTCCTCGGACCCACTGGCTCCGGGAAGACCCGGGTCGTGGAGGCGATGGCAGAAGCGATGTTTGGCGACGCACGCGCCTGCATCAAAATCGATTGCGCGGAATTCCAACACTCCCATGAAATCGCCAAACTGATTGGTTCGCCTCCGGGCTACCTGGGACACCGGGAGACGCACCCGCTGCTGACCCAGGAAGCGCTCAACCAGTGGCACACGGACAAGTTGAAGCTCTCGATTTTGCTCTTCGACGAGATCGAGAAAGCCTCCGATGCGCTGTGGCAGCTGCTGCTCGGAATTTTGGACAAGGCAACACTCACGCTGGGTGATAACCGACGCGTTGATCTCTCGCAGTGCATCATCATCATGACCTCGAACCTGGGGGCAGGGGAGATGTGCACCCTCGCCGACGGTGGTCTGGGCTTTGCGCAGAAACCAAAACAGGTGGATGCAGCCTTCGACGAAAAGATTGATCGCACCGCGGTAGAAGCGGCGCGCCGGAAGTTCACGCCTGAGTTCATGAACCGCATTGACAAGGTCGTGGTGTTCAAGACCTTGCGTCCGGAGCACCTGCAACAGATCCTCGAGATCGAGTTGGGGATGGTGCAGCAGCGCATCCTGATGGCGGCGGGCGCAAACCAGTTCGTGTTCAACTGCACTTCGGAAGCGAAAGGCTTTTTGCTGCAGGAGGGCACGGATCCCAAATACGGCGCGCGCCACTTGAAGCGTGCGATCGAGCGGAACATCGTGTTCCCCCTGGCCAATCTGGTGGCTACCGGCCAAGTCAAACTCGGCGACTTCGTTCGCATTGACTTGGGCGCGGAGGACCGCATGGCCTTTGTCAAAGAGGCGGAAGGCGCCATGGTGCCGGTGTTGCTCGAGCGTTACGGATCCGCCGCAGGCGCAGCACCGCTGGCGGCTCGCACCGCTCGCGCGGCTTCAAATCGGCGCGAATTTGGCGCCACGCCAGTGCCGGATAGCAAGTAGCTTAAGTTATTGGACCCAAACAGGGTGCCGGAATTCCCGGCACCCTTTTCTTCTATATGATGGACCGCTCTGGGTAATTCCTGAGCTCATAGTTTAAGCATTGCCCACCTCTGTGACGATCATTCCGAAGGGGCACGACGCATCTAAATCAATAATAGGGAAGTTGGGTTTTTAGCCGGGAGGAACCATGGACATGAGATCGCTGCGGACGCGTGTGCTCGCGGTTGTGCTCGCAATCTGTCTCAGCGCGCCGGGGGCCTTGCAGGCGCGCGTCACACCTACGCATGGTTTTGACTTGTTTTCCGCGCAGGAAGAGGTTCAGGCAGGGCAACAGGCGGCGACGCAGGTGCCGAAGCAGCTTCCAGTACTGCCGGATTCCGATCCCGTCGCACGATATGTACAACGCCTGGGCGCCGAATTAGCCGGGCATGCTCCGGGAGAAAAGTGGCCTTACAACTTCCACGTAGTCAACCAGAAGGAGATCAACGCCTTTGCGCTTCCCGGCGGGCCTGTCTATGTGAATGTGGGGACCATCCAGGCAGCCGATAATGAAGCCGAGCTAGCCGGCGTGATGGCCCACGAGATTTCCCACGTCGTGCAACGCCACGGGACTCGGGCCGCCACCAAGCAAATGGCCGCGCAGTTGCCGCTCGCCATCCTGGGCGGGATTTTTGGGCGAGGCGCCTTGTCGCAGATGGCGCAACTGGGTATTTCGTTCGGCGTGGGCTCCTACTTTTTGAAAAACTCCCGCCAAGCGGAGAAAGAAGCCGATCTGCTCGGCAGCAATATCATGTACGACACCGGTTTCAATCCGCAGGCAATGGCGCAGTTCTTCGAGAAAATACAACAGCAAGGCGGCTCGCGAGCCCCACAATTCTTGAGCGATCACCCCGATCCGGGCAACCGGGTGGAGTACGTGATGACGGAGGTGGATACTCTGCCTCGAAAGCAGTATCGCGGGGATAGCTCGGAGTTCCGTGACATCAAGCAGCGCGTGGGGGGAATGAGACCGCTTACCGCACAGCAGATTGCGGCACAACAAAAGAGTGGCGGCTTTTCGGGCGCAGGCCAAGCGGGAGCTCCCTCTGGCAGTACGGGACAACCCGGCTCCGATGTCGCTCCCAGCGCCAACCTGCGCGCGCTTAACCATAGCGATTTCCAGATTTCCTATCCCGACAACTGGCAGGTATTTGGCGACCAGAATTCCGCCGTCACCATTGCTCCGCAGAGTGGCATTTCCCAGAATGCGATTGCTTATGGCGTGATGATCAGCGGCTACCAACCCGAGGACCCGAATGCCAGCCTCGACCAGAATACGCACGAGCTGATCAATTCGCTCCGCCAGTCCAACCCCGACCTGCGGCAGATCGGCAATGACGAGAGTATTCGGATTAATGGCGTCGCCGGCAGATCAGCGGATTTGATTGGAGTATCACCAGTGCAAGATCGTCGCGGGAGCAGCGTGCGCGAACGCGACTGGCTCGTTACGATGAAACGCAGCGACGGGAACGTGATTTATCTGATCTTCATTGCGCCCGACCCGGAATTCGGCCGGTTGCGGCCCACCTTTGAAGAAATGCTGAGAAGTTTCCGTTTGCGCTAACGGAGGCGGGCGGCCAGGCAAAATCAATTGAGTCGAGATAAGAGTTAGCTCTGCTTACCGGATGTGGTTGAGGGCTTCGTTGACTGCGCCTTCCTCGGGCTTACACTCATGCTTTTCGAAGTCGGATTGCAGTTGCCGTTTAGCCTTGTCCGCATCGATGAGAAATTCCTGTCGGGTGCGGAAGACTAATCTGCAAACATCGCAGTAGGCCATGCTTGGGGTGGCGCCAATAAACTTCGCGATCTGAAGATTCCGGTCCGGCATTCCAACATCATGGCAGGGCTGCAATCACACAGTCAAATGTGCCTAACGTTTCTGATGGGCACTACGCTCAGCGCTGACACGAGCGAATGCCTGGAATCATTCTGAATTTCGCGAAGTCACGTGAAGCCGTGACGCGAATCACCCCGGCGGCACTCCGCCCTCGCTAGAATCTTCTTATCCAGGTTTTCAGGAATCAATGCCGGATCTCGCCTGCAGACCAGAGGCCATTAGACGCTTTCTTCGAGGAGTACCACCTTATAACGAGAGCCGGAACGTCGCGTTTTGTTGGAGGATTCCATGAATTCGTACAAGGTTCTCTTGCTGTCTTTCTTTCTCATACTCCTAACTGGCGGGTTGCTGTTGCACAGCGCAGAGCCCAAACATCTGTCGCTCATGCCGATTGGCAAGCCGGTGCAGATCAAAGCTCCGCTGGGACTTCCACCCGTGCCCATTCCGCCTGACAACCCGCCAACCGCTGAAACCATAGCTCTTGGCCGGCACCTTTATTACGACCCTATCCTCTCCCTCGACAATACCGTTTCCTGTGCTAGTTGCCACGACCCGCAATTTGGCTTCTCTGACCCGAAGCCTTTTTCCGAAGGAGTGGGCAAGAAAACCGGTAACCGGCATTCGCCGCCAGTACTTAATTCGGCATATTTCCAGGTTCAGTTCTGGGATGGACGCGCACCCAGCCTGGAAGCCCAAGCCGAAGGGCCGGTGCAAAATCCAGTGGAAATGGCGCACACCCTGAGCGGCGTGGAGCAAAGACTTAATGCAAATCCGAGCTATCGTGAGGAATTCGCCCGGGCATGGGGTGCAGGGCCGATTACCTACGAGATGGTCGAGAAGAGCATTGCATCTTTCGAGCGTACGGTAATCAGCGGCAACTCGCCCTTCGATCGCTGGAAATATGGTCATGACGAAAAAGCAGTGAATGCCTCGGTTAAGCGCGGCTTCGCCGTCTTCACCTCCAAGAAGAAGGGCAATTGTGCGGTCTGTCATACGGTCGGTGAGAAATACGCTCTGTTCACCGATAACAAGTTCCACAACGTCGGCATCGGCGTGGACATGGGAAAGATCACCGATCCCGGCCGCTACGCAGTCACTCACGACGAAGCCGACATGTCGAAGTTCAAAACGCCGTCACTGCGCAATGTCGCGCTGACTACGCGCTATATGAGCGATGGCAGCCTCAAAGAGTTGAAGCAGGTTATAGATTTCTACATCGTGGCAGGGAACTCCAACCCCAATCTGGACAAAGAAATTCATGTTCTGGACTTTCTGACGGGCGAGGAGCGTGCCGACCTTTTGGCTTTCCTGAACTCGCTGACCGGAGAAATGCCGTCCGATGTGGGTCCGCCGGAGGTTGGCAAAACGCAGGCTCAGAAATAGCAAGACAGGGCGAGTGCGAAATCGCGCCCTTAGGGCGCTTACGCTCGGCTGCAGAGGGAAAGATCCGACGAGCCTCGAGTGGGGCCGATGGGCCAACTACGGCCTAACCGCCTTGCTTCAACTC
>QIAS01000119.1:6891-12555 GCA_003225615.1 Acidobacteriota bacterium
ATCAGCTTGCGGCTGGCGTCGTAGAAAACCTGTCCGGGAACCGTGTAAAGGTGAATGCGGGTCTTGAAACCGCGCACCGAGCCAAGATCCAAAGGCAGAAAATCGAAAAACAGAGTACGTTCTGTCTCCGTGGCCAGCGAGATCATCTTGCCTTTTTGCTGCTCGGCAGTTTTCTGATAGATGAACTGCAAGTTCGTGGTTTTGCCGCCTAGACCAGCGCCGTAATACACGATTTTGCAGTTGATCTCGCGGGCGGCAAAGTTAATGAAACTCAAGACTTTCCTCAAAATCTGCCGTGCGCGATCCACACCTCCGGGAACACGCACGTCAAAATGTGCTTTGGTTCTGCTGGATTTATACCACAGGGCTTAGGGCGGCTGGCAGGTTACCCCGGTTACTAAGGGAGCCACTCCCCGCCGATAGGAATGCTTGCCTCATCAGCGGCCCGGGGGCAGCGGATAGTAGCCGTCCTTGGCATAGACTTTCACCCCGAGTCTATGGACCCTGATTTCGATCTGCCGGTAGGTGCTGCTGGGCGTCAGGCGGGTGGTATAGCCAAGGGTGTACTGGTTGCGTGCCTCGACCGTTCCTGCGGCGTAGGCCAGCTCGATGTCAGAACTGGAGAGCTCATTGAATACTTCCCCGCCAGTGGCGTTGGCATACTTCGGAAGAATGTCACTGTAGCCGTAACGGGGCAAATGGGTTAGACGCTGCAACTTGCCGTATCCCGGCAGTGCCGCGCCCTCCACCCCTACGCCATACACGATGATGTTGTTCGAAAGAAGGACTTTCATTACGTCCTTGTAACCGGCTTTACTGCCGAACTCGCGGCCATCGCTGATGATGATAATAATCTTGCGGCGAGTCTTGTCCTGCTTGCTGAGCTCGAGAGCTGCCTTCAACATGGCGTCATTGAGGACGCGTGATTGCTTAGGAGGCGTCACTACCGGCTGCACCGGACTGTCAATTGGATGGCCGTTTACGCTTGGTCCAGAAGCGAGAGGACCGCTGGTCACCGGCGGACCATTGTTGCTCCCTTGGTAGCTTTTTGCCTGGTTCAGCGCTTCAGCGAGTTTCTGGTTTACAGCAGCAAAATCGGTGATTTGCGTGACCGTGTAACTGTATGTGTAGAAGGCTACCTGATCGAACTGGCTGAATGCACCCTGCAGGGCGGCAAACGTTTTGTTTACCTTCTGCACCGCTACATCTGGCATGCCGAGGTCCAAAATCACCGCTGCCGAGAGCGGGAAAGGATCGCTGGTGAAGAACTTCAAGGACTGCTTTTTGCCGTCCTCCAAAACGGTGAAGTCTTTGGGGAGCAAGCCGGCAACCAACCGTCCGTCGTAGTCTTTCACCGTGACCGGAACCAGCACGAAATTTACGTTGGTGACGATCTTGAAAAGGTCGTTTCGCGATTCACCAACCAGCCCTGGAGTGCTGCTCTCAGGCGCGGCTTCAGCGGGAGGCGTGCTGGGCTCCGGGGTTGTTTTTGGCGCTTCAGGAGTTGGGGCCGGCGCTTCGGGGGCGGGAGCGTTGCGCGGCGGTGCCGGGTTATCTGCTGGAGCCTTTTCCGTCGGCGTTGCCGGACGCTGAATTGGCGGCGGAGCGCTCGGTAACTGCTCAGCCGGCTTGCTGGCCGAGGGCGCGTCGGGGACATCCTGCGGCGGCTGCTGTTGGGCGGCGATTACGGCAATGCAGCAAACCAGCGTCAGCAGCCAACCAGCCCAGAGCCTCTTATGGATCAATGCCGCCTCCGACCCTTCCGGCGAACGATTTTCTAGAGATTCGGATGCTTTAAAGGGCAATTTGGTGCATCTAACCCCTCAGGGATAGACTAACAAAAAGCCAAAAGCCTTAGCCTAAGAGAATTTCCTTATGCCAAAAGTCCATCCGCATCACGTGCTTGCCGCCCTGCTGGTGTTGCTCACTGCTGGCACTCCCTCGGTCCGCGCGCAGGCACCCCAGGAATCCGACCGCGACCAATCCCTAGAGACCTTGAAGGTTAATGTGGATGTAGTCCAGTTATTCTTCAATGTCAAAGACAAGAAGGGCGCGCTCATTCCCGACTTGAAGAAGGACAACTTCCAGATTTTTGAGGACGGCAAGCCGCAGACCATCAAGTATTTCAATGCCGAATCTAATTTACCCCTCACGCTTGGCATTCTGATTGACTCCAGCGGCAGCCAGCAGCGGGTGTTGGATATGGAGAAGGAAGTTGGCGGACAGTTCCTGCAGGAAATCCTGCGAGCCAAGGATGAAGCCTTCGTCATCAGCTTTGACGTGAATGTCGACTTGTTGCAGGACTTCACCAATTCCGTGCACGATCTCAAGGTGGCCCTAAACAAGGCAAGAATCAATACCGGGGGAGGTGGCGGGCCGCTACCGGGATTGGGTGGCGGACCTATTCCCACCAGCACGCCGCGCGGCACGCTGCTGTACGACGCGATCTACCTGGCGTCCCACGACGAGCTTTCACACGAGGTCGGCCGCAAGGCAATGATTATTCTTACCGACGGGGAAGACCAGGGCAGCCAGTTGCGAATCAAGGACGCCATCGAGGCTGCCCAGAAGTCGGATTCGATCGTTTATGTGTTACTGATCGCGGACCGCGGATTTTACGGCGGTTTTGGATATTCCGGCGACTCAGAGATGAAAAAGTTGTCCGCCGAGACGGGCGGGCGCGTCATTGAAGTAGGAAACAAGTTCGAAAAACTCAAACAGGCCTTCGACCAGATTTCTCAGGAACTGCGCAGTCAGTACAACATCGGGTATACCCCCACGAATTCCAAGCGCGATGGGACCTTTCGCAAGGTTGAGATCAAGGCCAAACAGCAGGGCTACAAGGTACAAGCGCGCTCTGGTTACTATGCCATGATCCGCGAGTAATCCGGAGAGACGGCTCGCCCCGTCTCACCCGCCCGTGGTCGTCCCGAGACGCGGCAAGGCGCGTCTCTACAGAGAGTTTGTCACGGGCGCGCGGCGCGGTCTTTCACGCGGATAACAAACTTCAGTCCAGACCAGACTTCATCCACCGCGCACACCTTTACGTCGACCAGACCAGCTTGCAGGCCGATTCTGCGCACTTCGTTTTCGTTGAGGTCGGTATGAACCCCAGAGGTTTTCTTCGGCCAGGCCACCCACAGCACACCGGCAGGAGCCAGTCGTTTAGCCATTCGGGAAAATTCTTTCGTCAATTCAGATCGCTTCTTGGAGAAAAGAAAAACGAAGTCAAGAACCCGACTAGTGTTTGGCAGTTCGCAAGAAGAGAGAGCCTCTGTGAGTTCGGCTTGCACCTCTGCGGGGACGTCGAGTAAAGCGACACGCGCGCGTTCTTTAATGCCAAGTTTTTTGGGAAGCGGCGTGCCTGAGTATCCTGCCATAAGAACATCAGCACTTAGCATTTAGCACTCAGCTCTAAAGGCACTATTCGCCACAGACCAGCCCTGGCTATATGCTAATTGCTGATTGCTGTTTTCACTGCACCGGAGCAAAATACCCGCGCCTCGACCGCACGTGCAAGTTCTTGTGATTTTGCGCCAGAATCTCGATCGTCCGGTATTTTCCGTCAAATCGAAAATCCGCCGGCTTGTACGACAAAGCGTATTGACTGCGTAGTTCGTCCTGGATCACGGCGAAGTCGTCGGACACCTCGCGAATCTGAAAAGGAAAAAATGCGCGACCGCCGGTGGCTTCGGCGATGCGCTCCAGCACTTTGTCTCCCTTGCTCTTCATGCCGCTGACGTTGGTGCTGATGGTGTAAACGATGGCTTCGGCGCGTTGGGCCATCTCAATTGCCTCTTCGCGGCTCACGTGACTCTGGTTGTCTTCGCCGTCGCTGAGCAGGATGATCGCGCGCCGGTTCGTGGCCCCCTGCGTCGCCTTGAGCAGTTTGTCGCGGCACGCAAAATACAAGGCATCGTACATCGCGGTGCCCCCGCCCGGGCGCAGAGCACGTACACCATGTGATAAGACTTCTGTATTATCCGTGAAATCCGCCGTGACGTCGGGAGTCACGTCAAAGCCCACTACGAACGCCTTATCGTAACGCGGACGAATAATCTGGTTGAGGAACTCGATTGCGGATTCCTGTTCAAACTTGAAGCGGTCACGGACCGAGTTGCTGGCATCTACCAGCAGGCCCACTTGCAGGGGCAGGTCCGTTTCACTGCGGAAACTGCGGATTTCAATCGCCGGCCGGTTATCGTCAATCACTCGGAAGTCGGCCTTCTTCAGATCCTTGACATAGCGGCCGTGCTTGTCAGTGACGGTGAAGACTACGTTAACTTCGTCGACGCGCCGGCGAATCGTGGGCAGAGACTCGTCAACCTCGTCGGGCGCAGGATCGGATTTCTTGGCTTCGGACCCCTTTGGTTCGGGCTGGGCGGAAGCGGCATCTGGGTTGCCGCTCGTGGGCGCGACATCTTTCGCGCGATCAGGCGAAGGATTCGGCGCATCCTGCATGGGTACGGGCTGCTCGCTGGGCGCTGCCGTTTGTGGAGCTGCCGATGGCGGCGCAGTCTGTGCCGGCGCAGTTTGAGGGGGCGTTGGCGAATTCTTGGGTGGGCTTTGCTGTTCTCGGCTGGCCGAGGGCGCCGCGGGTAAGTCGTCCTGACCAGAGTTCTGGGCAAACGTTGTGGGCGCGAGCCAAGCCGCGACAGTAAAACAAAGAATCCAGGAAATTCTCATGGGAAACACCCATATTATAGCCGCTTTCCGGGTTGGTCTAGGCCACCGGCGCTCGTGCAAACCGCAATGCCCCTTTGGCAGGCGCGGGGCAGGCTCTCGACTTTGCTCGCGATGAGAGATTAAAAGTTAACCACAAAATTTACGGAATAAGGCTATTCAGCCTCGAGATGCGCGAGAAAATCCTCGAGTTCTTGAGGCAAGGAGCGCGAGAAGGACAATGGCTGGGAGCTTCGCGGATGCTGTAATTGCAGTGCCGCGGCATGGAGGAAGTTGCGCGGCAGCGATGGCATAGACCCGGGTTCGCGGCTCTTGGATGGCTGCGCTTTCAACTCGCGAGGTGCGCCGTAAAGTGCGTCACCGACGACCGGATGTCCCAGCGAGGCTAGGTGCACGCGGATCTGGTGAGTCCGTCCGGTATCGATTTGCAGCTCAAGCAAAGCGAACTTTCCGAACCGCGCCGCGTCCTCATGCGGGTTCGCCGCACCCGGTCACGGCTGATACTGCTGGAAATCGTTCCGTGGTCCGGCTTAAGCCAGCCGTGTACCAGAGCAACGTAAGTCTTTTTCACCAGCCGGCGGGCGAACTGCGTGGCTAGTCGCCGGTGCGCTTCATCGTTTTTGGCAACGACTATCAGCCCGCTCGTGCCCCGGTCCAGGCGATGTACGATGCCCGGCCGCAACTCACCTCCTACCCCAGAAAGTTTTCCGAAACGGTGCAATAGCGCGTTGACCAATGTTCCCCGGTTGCGCGCATCTTCTGTAGCGCCGGCGCCGGCATGCACCATCATTCCAGCAGGCTTATTTACGATTACCAAATCGTCATCTTCGTAAACGATATCGAGTGGGATTTCTTCGGGAATGGCACGTAGTGGCGCGGCTTGCGAAGGTCCCAACACTGAAACCTGATCGCCAACTCGCAGCCGCAGTGAAGCTTTGGCATGAGAATCATTGACTTGAACCTTTCCGTCCGAGATGAGTT
>QIAS01000119.1:12585-15235 GCA_003225615.1 Acidobacteriota bacterium
CAAGGTACTGGTCCAGTCGCTTGCCAGCATCTTCAGGAGCGGCGACAAAGTTTATAGGGAACCTATCGCGCATGACGCACGCGGTAATCAGACAACTTCTTTAACCGCAGAGCACGCTGAGAAAACGCAGAGTACGCAGACCACAATTTGGTTTGGTTCGCCCTCTCAGCGGTGCCTCAACGTCCTCTTCGGCTGGCATTTATCACTTGAATCAGCATTCAGCCAACTGCCAATCCAGCCAGTGCCAATTATCGAAGAAGAATACAGGAAGTGAGTACTAGAAACTTGGCGTGCTGGAATCTGAGCTTACCGTGTGGCTTGTGCCGGAACGGTCTTGGCCACACCACTCTTGAGCCACCAGATCAGACCTCCGGCAATGACCAACCCGATCGAGATCAGTTGCGTCCCCGACAGCGCGCCCCCGAAAACTTCGCCACGACCCGGATCGCCGCGCAAAAATTCAAGGAAGAATCGCGCGATACCGTAGAGGAACAAATAGGCGCCAATTACCTGCCCATCGAATTTCTTGCGCGCCAGAAGCCAGGTGAGGAGGAAGAAATTCGCCAACTCTACCGCCGATTCAAAAAGCTGAGTGGGCTGAAGCGCATGGCCTAGAGGCGTCCCTACTAACTCTTGCGCCAGTGGGTTGGTGAAAACCACTCCCCAAAAGTGATGTGTCTCTTTTCCCCAGCAGCAGCCCGCGGCAAAGCATCCCACACGCCCGATAGCATGTCCCAACTCCAAGCCGGGCGCAAACGCGTCGCACGTAGCCAGCGCGGGCATGCTGTGCTTGCGGATATACCAGATCGCCGCTGCGAGGGCTGCCAACAAACCGCCAGAGAATACGCCCCCCGCGCGGAGAGTGTTCAGGCTGAAAATCTCTGACGGATTGCTGGCATAGGTATTCCAGTCCACCAGAATGTAAAGAATTTTAGCGCCCAAAATCCCGGCCAGAACCACGAGAATGCCCAGGTTCCATGCCTTCTCCGGATCGATGCCCTGCTTTTCAGAGTTGCGGACGCTGATCCAGAGACCTAACAGTACTCCTGTAGCCACCAGGAGCCCGTAAGTGGGCAGGCTGAATCTGCCGATGTGAAAGAGTTCTGGAAACACTAGTTTGTTAGATGCAGACGAGAATTCATTCGATATGACAAGTTTATCAGGAGAAGCGGGTGGAGATGTGCGAGGCGAACGGGAAGAAACTTAAAAACAGAGAAGCCGACCCACTGAGCCGTGTGGTAGGCCGAGAATGAACCCGTCATAGACGGTGGGAACCCGCCGAGACCCTTTAGGCATTTCCGCGTGGCGGAACGTTGCACACCGGATCATATTTTCGAGTCGAGTCCCCGTTCATTCGGTGTTGGTTCAAAAATCGGTTACCACCATCACCAACGTCGTAGGCCGGCTTTCCAGTTGGATGCTAGTCAGAACCGCAGAGTTTCGCAAGGGGGAAGCCGCAAAAAGATGGCATTTGGCTTGCCAGCGGCATTACCGAGGTGTGGCCCCGAAGGTTTAACCGGCGCGGCGGTGATCTTGCAATACTTCATCGAGCGCGCTGGATAATTGTTGGGCTCGATCGTGATAGTCGGAGCCCCCGTTCTCTTGTTTCCGTTTCAGCAAATGATATTCGTCCGCGATATTGAGCGCCGCCAGCACAGCCAGGCGCACCGAATCCACCGTGGCAGTCTGTTCGGCGACGGCGCGCATCTTGCCATCAACATATTCGGCGAGTTTCAGGATGTAGTCGGGATCGGAGCCGCGTAAATTGTAGGCTTGGTCAAAAATCTCCACGCGAACACTGGTATTGGCCGGATCGTGCACGGGCTGATGCTTGGTGGCAGTTGCCATAACGGTATCCACTCCTGTGTGCTAGTGATGGAGACGAACCAGCGCCTCGAACTCAGCTCGCGGCCTGCTCATCCGCAACCAATTCAATCTGCTGCAGCATCTTCTCCACACGGCCGCGAACCTCTTCCCGCTCCTTGCGCAATTGCACGGCTTCCCGGCGCAGAGTTTCCACCTGCTCCTCGCGCTCCTCCAGTTGCTCGCGCAAGCGCTGGTTGTCGCGCTCGGCGGCGGCTTTAGCCTCCCGCGCCGACTTGTACAGCTCAATAGTGCGATAGACTTTCTCTTCCAGCGCCTGAAAATCGTCAGCAGGAACCTTGGCAGATACCTCTTCGACAGCTTTCACCGACATATGGCACGTCTTTCCTGTGGAGGTTTTTGAGCTTCCGTGAGCGCAGTATACCCCATAAAGCTGTGGAAGACGGACACACAAAAGTTCCGGTTCTGGATTTTATTCAAAGCCGGACCTATGCGCCGGGCGGGCAATTCAGGGTAGTCCCGCAATTCTGCGTCGAGGCGAGGGGCGGCATTGAGAAATCCGGAAGGCACGGTCCCGCTTATGGCGGCGGGGAGCTATTTGTGAGCGTGCAATCGCCGCAATCGCCGTGCGGCTTCGTCCAAGGTCTCATCGCGCTTGCAGAAGGCAAAGCGCACCTGTCGCGCACCATCGCGCGGATGCTTGTAGAAGCTCGACCCTGGAACGGCCGCAACACCGATCTCCTTGACGAGATTTTGTGTGAACGACACGTCATCGGCGAAACCGAAAGCGCTTATGTCAGTCATCACGTAATAAGCGCCCCGAGGC
>QIAS01000119.1:15286-16791 GCA_003225615.1 Acidobacteriota bacterium
CGGGCACGGTATCCATCCGCTAATTTGTGATAATAGCTTTCCGGCAGTCCCAGGGCCGCTGCTCCGGCTTCCTGCACAGGGGCGGGCGCCCCTACGGTTAAAAAGTCGTGCACCTTGCGGATGGCGTTGGTGATCGTCGGCGGCGCAATCGTCCAGCCCACGCGCCAGCCCGTCACCGCGTACGTTTTCGACATCCCGTTGATGGTGACCGTACGCTCGCGCATACCCTCGAGGCTGGCAATTGAAATGTGCTCCGCGCCGTCGTAGAGAATGTGCCCATAGATTTCGTCGGTGATGGCGAGCACATTGAATTCAACACATAAGTCGCGGATGAACTCAAGCTCTTGCCGCGTGAACACCTTGCCCGTCGGATTGTTCGGCGTGTTGACAATGATAGCTTTGGTCTGATGGCTGAACGCAGCCCGCAACTCTCGCTCATCGAAAGTCCACTCGCCCACGTAATCATTTGGCGGGTGCAGTTTCACAAAACGCGGCCTGGCGCCGCTTATGACTGAATCCGGCCCGTAGTTCTCATAGAACGGCTCAAAGATGACGATCTCGTCGCCCGGATTACACACTGCGAGCAGCGTGGAAACGATCGACTCGGTGGACCCGCAACATACCGTGACTTCCGTTTCCGGATTCACCACAATGCCTTGCCAGGCTTGCATTTGACGAGCGATGGCCTGCCGCAGGTTCTTCGCGCCCCAGGTGATCGCGTATTGATTGATGTCGGCGGCCACGGCCTGCTGCGCGGCATGTTTAATTTCAGCGGGAGCCGGAAAATCGGGAAAGCCTTGCGCCAGGTTGATTGCGCTGTGGAGCATGGCCTGGCGCGTCATCTCGCGGATCACCGATTCCGTGAAATGCTCAACTTTGTCGCTGAGAAAGTGCTTGGGTCGTGTCACCCCGTCGGCCATGGTTTTATATCCTCTGCTCGCCGCCGAGCACTTTGAGCGCTTTTACAATTTCTGTTGACCATTCTGCCACTTCATCTTCGCGCAACGTGCGCTCGCGGGACTGGAATGTGGCGCGCAGCAGGATGGAATACTTGCCCGCCGGAATCGCCCCACCGCGAAAGATTTCAACCGGCACAAAGCTGCGCAACTCGCTCAGGCCAAGCGCGCTGACGGAGTCCTGGATTTTCTGAAAGATAACTGCATCCGGAAAGATAAAAGAAAAATCCCTTTCCACCGCAGGATAACGGGGTAACGCCTCGTAATGCGCCTGCCGCAGTGGGTGTTGGTACAGTTGATCCAGGTAGAGTTCGGCGATGAAAACGTCCTGGCGCAGCTTGCGCTCGGTGGCAATATCTGGATGAAGCTGACCAAACTGCGCGACTGTCGCGCCATCCATAAGCGCGCGGGCGGAGCGGCCCGGGTGATAGTAGTCCGAGGTGCGAGCATCGAAACAAAGCGAATCGCACTGAAATGCGGCCAGCAGAGTTTCCATGTCACCCTTCACATCGAAAAATGAAATTGGACGGGCGGGTTGGTACACATTCG
>QIAS01000531.1:0-1827 GCA_003225615.1 Acidobacteriota bacterium
CTTACTCAAAGTCTGGAGCACTACCGTGGCATCTTCGGGATTGTCGGCGTCGATGATGACGCTGTCAAAAGCCTCCTGCACCAGCTGCTGGACGGCGAAATGAGGGTCGGTTTGGTGATCGACAGCGATGTTCAAGTCTCGCATCAGGCGAGTCAGGACACGCACCGCCTTCTCATCCTGGCTTAGCAGGAGTGACCGCATAACTTGAAGGTTACGAACTTAGGAAATGAGCGGCAAGTTACCAAAGTGACTTGGTTCCCGCTGATAGTCAGAAGGTCGGTGGTCCGTGGTCAGTGGTCAGCGGCCTAGAAATTTCTCCAGTCTTTGCACTTCGGGTTCGGCTAGATCCAGATACTTTCTGGCTCCTTTCGCATCCTGGTTCTGCAGCGCCGTCTGCGCCTTGGCCATGTACATAGCCATGCGCTGTTGCGCAGAAGAGATGTCAGTATTCATCCCGAGCCCTTGAGCACCTTGTTGCTGCCTCATGTGTTCCAGGCTGTCGTTCACGGCGCCGGCGCGGCTGGCTAGTTGGACTACCTCGTGCTCCAAATCGGCTAGCTGGCTTGAATCCGCGATGTCGGACTGTGAACTCCCCTTCGTCTCCCCTCGCACTGCGGTAGTTTGTCCAGTTGATTCAGTCCGCGATGGCGAAGAGTCCAATCTTTGCCGGCTGCCAGCTTGAACCGGGTGTTTGAGATTGTGGGACTTGGACGTCTGGATTTCAGTCGCGCTCGTGCCGCTGGCATCAGTGGCCGCTGAACCCATAACCGATTTATCTGCGATAGGTGGCTTTGCCTGGGACTTGTCTGGATTCGCGCCCGGTGAGCCTGTTGTTTCTCCTGCGCTTGCAGAGGAACTCGTGGCCGAAGTTGTAGTCGTGTCGCCGGTTGTGGCGTGAGTGGTATCGGTGCCGCTCGAGTTGGCAGTGTTGTTGTTAGCCCCATCCGACGAACTGGTTGAGCCTCCCGAGGAATTTCCGGATGTCTGATCCGTAATCGTCTTTTCCACAGCACGCGTCTTGCTTCTGCGCGGCACGTAGATTCCGGCCACGACCAGGACTGCAAGCACCACCAAGGCCCCAAGCGTCATGTACAAGCCGCGAGAGCTGCGGCTTGCCTGCGACATCCCCAGCACGCTGGGAGCAGCTTGGGTTTGGGGCGACGGCGTCAGATCGGCCGCTGCGGACGGGAAGTCGTTCTGAAATGTGGGTGGCGGAGACTGGCCAAATAGAGCAGTGGCCGCAGCTGAAGCTGGAGTACTCGCTGTCGCGGACATGACCGGAGCCGCCGATGCCGCTGCCGCAAGGGGCACATGGAGGCTGCGCAGTGCGGCGCGAAAGGCTTCCGCGGACTGGAAGCGCTCGTCAGGATTCTTCGCCATGGCCATCAAAATGATTTCGTTCATGCCCTCAGGCAGATCGGGGCGAAGTTCAATCGGTGGCTTGGGCGCTTGTTCCAGATGGGCGGCGAGGATGGAGAAATCGCTGTCGGCCTGAAACGGGCGCTGCCCGGTCACCATCTCATAGAGCGAAACGCCAACCGCGTACAGGTCTGAGCGCGCGTCGACCGCCGACCCTTTAACTTGCTCGGGCGACATGTAATAGAGCGAGCCCAGGGTTGTGCCAGTCATGGTCAGGCCGCGGTCGCTCCCCGATCGCGCAATGCCAAAGTCCATCAGCTTAACCACGCCCTGGGGAGTGAGCATCATGTTGCCGGGCTTGATATCGCGGTGGATGACTTTCTGGTGATGTGCGTACTGCAGCGCATCGAGTACCTGACTGATGTAGTGCAGAGCGTCGCCGGCGGCAATTGTCCCTTGCTCCAGACG
>QIAS01000531.1:1841-2438 GCA_003225615.1 Acidobacteriota bacterium
TTGAGCGTGAGGGCGGTACGCAGGGCGGCGATGTTCGGATGGTTGAGACCGGCCAGCACCTTGATTTCTCGCAGGAAACGGTCTGCGAGCTCTTTCTTGCCGGCCAGGTCGGGCAGCAGGATCTTCATGGCCTCGACGCGGTCAGAGATGACGTTGCGGACTTTGTAGACTCGGCCCATTCCGCCGGTACCCAGCACGGCCAGAACTTCATAGTCGCCTACACGCTTGCCGGATGGTTCTGTCATTTCAGTCTCCATTCTTGGCGGGGGGAGCCGGGTGGTGCCTGAAAAACTTTTAACACAGAGTTCACGGAGTAAGCGTGGCCGTCGCCGAGAACGCCCGGCCGGGGGGAACTGCGCACACTATCCCATGAACTTTGGCTTATTCACCTCGGGCTAATCCGCATTCTTTACTGCATCGCCAACTTTGGCGTGCTCGCTTCCCGTGAAGGTGGCAGTGGCGGATAATTCATCCACCTCGGTAACCGTGGCGCTGCCGATTTTGCCGGTGATGGTCTTGATCACCTTCCCTGACGTTGGATCTTTGATAGTGCGGATCGGCCTGCTGATTTCCAGCGTGTCGCCCACTTTCACTCCC
>QIAS01000532.1:0-1742 GCA_003225615.1 Acidobacteriota bacterium
TCAAAATCGCAATTACCGGGATCAACCATGAAGGACACCATCCGGTTCGATTCGGGGCCGGCGCCGGCGAAGATTGGGACCAATTCGTCGCACTTACTGTCCAGCACAATTGCGCTGGAATCGAATGTCTCAGCGGCATTCCGGGCAGCGTGGGCGGTACTCCAGTGCAAAACGTGGGGGCCTACGGGCAGGAGGTTTCACAAACGATCGATTCCGTCCAGGTGCTCGACCTGAAAGATGGGCAAGAACGTGAACTGCTAAAAGACGATTGCGGTTTCAAATATCGCACCAGCATCTTCAACACGACTGAGCGTGGCCGCTACATTATCCTGCGCGTGAACTTTATGCTTACTCATGGCGATCCGCCGCACATTGCCTATGCCGATTTGCAGAAGTACTTCGCAGGCCGGAGCACGACGCCTACGCTGGCGGCGACGCGCGAAGCCGTCCGCCAGATACGGGCCAGCAAAGCTATGTTGATCGTTGCTGGAGACGAAGACTGCCGCAGCGCCGGATCTTTTTTCAAGAACCCGGTGCTCTCAAGTCCGCAATACGAACAACTCAAGCTAAGGGCCGAAACTCGTGGCCTGCAGATTCCAAGCTATCCGGCTCTGGAGGCCCAAAGGAAAGTTTCCGCGGCCTGGCTCGTAGAGCACTCCGGCTATGTTAAAGGCTACAGCAACGGCGTGGTTGGAATTTCGCGCAAGCACGCCCTGGCGATTGTGAACCGGGGCAGTGCCCATGCGGCCGATGTTTTGGCTCTGAAAGATCAGATACAGGAACGCGTGCAGGAGATTTGGGGCATTAGGCTCGAGGCGGAGCCGGTCATGGTGGGCTTTTAGCCGGACGAGTTACCGCTGACAACCGGGGCGAGCATTTACTGCGCCGGCGCTCCACCCGCTTTTGCGAGCAACCGCTGCGCACGCGCTCGGACGACGTTGATCACGGAAGGGTCACCGACGATCTGGTTCAGGATCGGCTCTGCCGCCTGTAGCTCCTCCAGACTGTTGGCTTTCGACATCTCTTCCATACGCTTGAGCTCTGCGTCGAGCGCCAGCTTTTGGTAATGGTAGTCATACTGCAGGCGGTGTGCGAATTCCAGGGTCAACGATATGTTCTGGAAGAGAGTAGTCAGCTCTTGCACCACTGGCATTTGAGAATAGTTGTATGTGGCTTGCGTGCTGCGTTGAGCGTCCCTATAAGCCAGTGTCTTGCTGCCGGTGGAGGCAACTCGCCGCCTGGATTCCACAGAATTCTGAAAATAACCAGCGTGCGCAGTCAAATCGAAAATTTTCTTTCGCATGGCCTCGGATATTTTGAAATCCAGGTGGAAAGCATCCGTGTCGTCCGAATCGGGACTGAGCTTTGCCCTGGAGTCGTAAGACGCGTCGCCCTCCCGTGGAACCTGAATCGCGTAGCGGCTCGGGTCAGAGCCTGGGAAATCGAGAGTGAACGTGACCACGGGACCTGCGCTTGCCGCAGACGCTGGCGGGCTGACAGCTTGGGCGCAGAGCGGCACGCCTCTCACAGTCGTTCCAAGCAGCACCAGCCAAAAGACGTAAGAAAGAGGGCGCGTGTGAAACATACCTTTCGGCCCCGCAGGCACCTCGATCCACTTTTGGATGCTGGTTCTAGTCATGAGCCGCATGCTGCCGTTCGAGAGTAGTCGCGGTGTGCAGGTGACAGATGGCAATGGCAAGGGCGTCGGCTGCATCGGGGGGCTGCGGAATCTCCTCAAGATT
>QIAS01000532.1:1757-3487 GCA_003225615.1 Acidobacteriota bacterium
CATGTGCTGCACCTGCTGTTTTTCGGCTTTCCCGTAACCGACGACTGCCGCCTTGATGGAGAGCGGCGCGTACTCAGCGACGTCCAACCCAGCCGAAGCGGCCGCGAGCATAGCGACACCTCGAACCTGTCCTAATTTCAGCGCGGATTTGACATTTACGGCGTAAAAAACATCTTCGATCGCAACCCGCTCAGCCCGGTGCTCCCGGATGAGGTGTGTCAGCCGATCAAAAATCGTGTAAAGCCGCGAAGCCATTGAATCCCGCGGAGAGAGCTTGATCGCTCCGTAAGTCACGCAGAGAAGACGGCCGGAAACCAGCAGCTCCACCACGCCGTAGCCTGTGTACTCGGTACCGCAATCAATGCCGAGGACGCGCATTGCTCAAAAGTGTACAGCAGCTTTCGCTTGCTCGCTATTAGCAGTCAGCACCACCGGCACCACGGGGCCACGCATTAATCAATGCCGCTTTTGACCTTTGTTTCCCAGCGACAGGAGTTCACCGGAAGCAAACATCGAAGCCCGAAATCAGCGGCATTTCACCCGGACTAAATCCGTTTAATGGTAATCTTAATCTTTCCCTAAGGTGATCAGGCAGTGGTACCCCCTCGAACGCGGTTGGATTAAAGCGGGGCGAATACCAAGAACTTTTGCTGCAGAAACAAGCGAGGAGCAGGCGATGAGAGTCGGAGTGCTAACCGGCGGAGGCGATTGTCCCGGTCTCAACGCGGTCATACGCGCCGTGGTACGCAAGGGAGTTTTTCATTATCAGGATGAGTTCATCGGCTTTCTCGAAGGTTGGCGAGGATTGCTGGAAGACAAAACCATGCCACTCGACCTCTCGAGCGTGGGCGGCATCCTGCCTCGAGGAGGCACAATCCTGCGCACTTCGCGCACCAATCCCGCCAAGCATGCGGATGGCCTGCAGCGTTGCGCCGATGCTCTGAGAAAACATGGGGCCGATGCTTTGATTGCGATTGGCGGTGACGACACGCTATCGGTCGCCCAGAAGTTGCACCAGAAGGGCGTAAAAGTGGTGGGCGTACCTAAAACGATCGATAACGACCTTGCCGGGACCGATTTCACTTTTGGGTTTGACACGGCCGTCAACGTGGCGACTAGCGCCATTGACCGCGTACACACCACGGCGGAGGCCCACAACCGCGTTATGGTCGTCGAGGTCATGGGACGCGACTCGGGCTGGATCGCGTTATACAGCGGCATTGCTGGCGGGGCTGACGTGATCCTTATACCCGAGCAGCCCTTCGATATCGACAAAGTTGCGGAACTGATCAACTTCAGCATCGTGGTCGCGGCCGAAGGCGCCAAATTTGCCACTGACGTGGAGTTGCATGATGGGGCACCAATCGTGCAAGACGTTGGCAAAGATGAATTCGGGCATCTACGGCTGGGCGGCATCGGAAACATTCTGGCGCACGAAATCGAGAAGCGCACCGGCTTCGAAACGCGCTCCGTGGTACTAGGGCACATCCAGCGTGGCGGTACGCCCAGTGCCTTCGATCGCATGCTGGCCACGCGTTACGGCATCGGCGCCATCGACATGGTGCATCGCGGCGAGTTCGGCAACATGGCCGCGCTACGCGGCAACAAAATTGTTTCTGTCCCACTGGCTGAGGCAATCGCCAGCAATCGAAAGGTCGACCAGGAAATCATCGATGTTGCTGTGGGCATCCTGGACAAACTCACAGATGAAAAGGAAGTGTTGGCCAAGT
>QIAS01000532.1:3641-4144 GCA_003225615.1 Acidobacteriota bacterium
AGCATGGTTTTCATTTTTATCAGGTCACGCTCGCAACCAGAGCAGCCATCGAGCTTGGGAGTTTTCGAACATCGGCTCCGCAGCCTTGCTCAGAGGAAAACGGCCGCGGCCTTGAGTTGTGGTCTCGCCGTGCTTGTCATTCGCCTGTCACTGATTCCGGTCTTAGGTGTCCCTCAACCCAACTGGCACGATGAGTTCAGTTTCCTGCTCGCGGCCGATACTTTTGCACATGGACACCTCACCAACCCCGCCCATCCTATGTGGGCACATTTTGAAAGCTTCCACATCATCCAGCAGCCCACTTACATGTCCATGTACCCTCCCGGTGAAGGCGTGGTGCTTGCATTGGGCAAGCTCCTGGGTCATCCCTGGATTGGACAACTCCTGGTTTCAGCCCTCATGTGCACGGCCCTGTGCTGGATGTTGCAAGCCTGGGTGCCGCCCGGATGGGCACTCTACGGCGGATTTCTGGCGGTGTTTCGTCTCGGCATTCTTAGCTATTG
>QIAS01000532.1:4257-4768 GCA_003225615.1 Acidobacteriota bacterium
GTGATCCTTGCCAATTCACGACCGTACGAAGGCTTGATCTTCTGCATTCCTGTATGCGGAGCGATGTTGCTGTGGTTGGTCCGACAACACCGGTTTAGTCTCCGCTGGCTGTTGCCAAGAGTCGTGGTACCCCTGGTTGCCGTGCTCTGCCTGGCGGGCGCCAGCATGTCTTACTACTTCTGGCGCGTCACTGGCAGCTTGCAGATGCCCTATGAGGTCAACCGAGAAACTTACGCGGTGGCCCCCTATTTCATTTGGGAAGCAGCCAGACCCGCACCCGCCTATCACCACGCGGTGATGCGCAGGTTTTACGAGGGATGGGAACTTGCCGAATTTGAGTCAGGCAGGAGTCTCGCCGGATTCTTGCACCACTGTTCGCATAAAGCCGTCGTGTTGTGGACGTTTTACCTGGGACCTCTGTTGACTGTCCCTCTTTTCGCGCTGCCTTGGACTATACGCGACCGAAGGATGAGATTTCCGCTGATCCTGGCCGGATGCTTCATGGTTGGTT
>QIAS01000532.1:4797-6690 GCA_003225615.1 Acidobacteriota bacterium
AGACGTGGACGGACGTGCACTATGCGGCGCCGGCAACCGGTTTGTTGTTACTGGTGCTGATTCAGTGTTTGCGACATCTACGTTTTTGGCAGTGGCGTCAAAAACTTCTGGGAATGTCGTTGGTTCGGGCCATCCCTCTAATTGCAGTGGCTATGATTCTTGTGCGAGTATCTGCCGCCGCGGCACATGTCGGGATCGAAACGCGGTGGCCGCGGGGGAACCTGCAACGCGCCGCATTAGTAGATGTCTTGCGACATCATCCTGGCAAAAGCCTGGTCATTGTGCATTACGCCCCCAACCACGATCCTCATTTCGAGTGGGTCTACAACGAAGCTGATATCGATTCTGCAAAAATTGTCTGGGCGCGTGACATGGGTTGCGCCGCAAATGAGGAGTTACTGCGCTATTTTCACGATCGGCAGGTCTGGCAAGTGAATCCCGACGATTCTTCTCCCCAGCTTGTACCCTACCCTGAGTTGCACGGTTGCAGCCCTCCGTAGCCCGTTACTGATGCTGACTAGAGGTGATTACTGGAATTCGCCCGCACGCTGTCCCGAAGCTCGTCCACAATCTCGCGAGCCGCCTTTCGAGCAGCATCGCTCTTGGACACGTCAAAGGAAATCGCACCCACGCGCGCGTGTCCCCCGCCCCCGTAGCGTTCGCAGATCTTCGCCAGGTTCACCAGCCGATCTTCTCTCGCCCACGGATTCGAACCCACGGATACTTTGACGCGGAAGCTGCTCTTGCTTAATCCAATGCTGTAGATGGACTCGGGGTGCAGATAGTAAGGGATGAACTTGTTGTATCCCTCCAGATCCTGGTCGGTGATATCGAAATAAACCGTTCCATCTTTCGATTCTATGCGTTGCCGCAGCACGTCCACCGAGCGTTCGTGGCGCTCCAGAAGCGGAGGCAAGACCAAGGCCACAAATGGTTCTTGTAGGATTTCCACCAGCGGCTTATCCGCCAGGAGAGGAATCAGGCGGCGAACGAAGTCAGGTTCTTTCGCGGCCTCGATCGCCATGGTCAGCTTCATCGCGGGAGCTTTCATCTCTACGGCGGATTGGGCATCCTCGTACATGGCGCCATCCACGATGTCGGTCCAATGCACAAGATCGGCGACCGGCGCAGGGTTGAAACCAAAGCGTTGCTCAGCCACAGTAGCGATGAAACTTGTGCAGGACTTAAAGTCGGGATCGTAAAACTTACGGTTGCTCTGGTCCTGCTCGAAATGCGCCGCGTCTTGCGGCGTCAGAAAAGCGCTTTCGTGATGGTCAAACCACCAGGTTATTTTCGGAGAACTGGAATACTTGAAGTCGACGATCGCGTTTTCGTCGCCGTCGAACTGCTCTTCATCAAACAGGGCGCCGGCGCGGTGCAGGAGACCCGTATATACGAATTCCACATCGCTACGGATTCGCTCCCGGTAAAAGCGTGAAAAGAGCGCGGCCGAGGAGGCCCCATCAAAACATTTATCGTGATAAAACACCCGAACTCGCACGCATTTTCCTCAGTGAAGTGGCTCGATTGAACTCCGCCGTGCCTTGACTGCCCCGAGATCAAAAGTTAATAGCAATGACATTCCCGGAGAGTTCTGTCAAGGCATAGGCGCATCTAGACCAGGTTCGCCTGCCTCTCCGCCCAATCTCCGATTACCGGCAGTTTAAACATCTCACCCTGGAAAGCCTTGACCAACAGCACAACCCAGAGGATGAAGCAGCCGATGGAGAGCACCAGCCAGACTACCAGCCACAAAAGGTGGCCGAGAATGGGAATCAGAAACAAAACGAAAAAGGCGAGTCTCAGAACGACCGAAAGCACAACCAGCGTCGCCCACAAGAAAAGACACTGAAATGCATGGAAGCGAATAAATCGGTTTTTGTTGAAGGGCTC
>QIAS01000532.1:6727-7322 GCA_003225615.1 Acidobacteriota bacterium
CATAAGCAAGCATTCCCGCGAGCTTGTCGTTCAGGCCGCCGGTTGTGCCAAGAACAGGCGCGCTTCCGGAAACCGAACGGCCGCAACCGGGGCAGAAGCCAGCATTGTCAGGCATTTCGACACCACACGCGGTGCACGAGATGGGCATAGTTTCTTGCTCCGATCCAGGTTGCTAGCAAGGCCAAACGACTCTGATTATGTCTGTTTGGCAGTTTATACGCTGCGGCCGAACACGTATCCACAATTGACGCACTGAAGCACTCGGCGTAAGTTGTTCAGACGTTCCACGGAACTGATCATATTACCCTGCTGTGTTGGCCCTGCGCCGTCAGAGGAGGAGTGCGTCATGATCTGCACCTACTGCGGAAGCCAAATTCCCGACGGAAGCGCATTCTGCAACCGTTGCGGCGGATCTACTCAGCCCGGTCCGGGCGTTGCTGTCCGGCCAGCAAGTCCCGTCGCGCAACCGCCTTCTCGCGCTGAAACCAGCGGTAAAGCCATTGGCAGTCTAGTTAGCGGGCTGCTTTCTTTTATCCTGCCCGCTGCGGTTACAGCCGTTGTGCTCGGCCACATTGCGCGCTCCGAAATTCGCAAG
>QIAS01000533.1:0-2606 GCA_003225615.1 Acidobacteriota bacterium
CGTCATTATTCATACCTGGGTCAGAAGATACGTGAATTGGCCGAGCCTTTGACGGATGAGCAGTTCTGGAAAAAACCTTTTCCCTTCGGCAACAGCTTTGGGCATTTGGTGCTTCATCTCACCGGGAATTTGAATTACTACATTGGAGCGCAAGTTGCGGGAACCGGGTACGTGCGCGACCGGGATCGGGAGTTCACGGAAACAAAGCAGGTGCCTAAAAAGGAGGCTATGCAGCGCTTCGACCAGGTTATCAGCCTTGTGCAACAGAGCATTGAAGCTCAATCGGACGGCGACTGGGGTCGCGATTATTCGGCCCTGCGCGAGGAAGACGCGAAGAATCGTTTCGGTATTTTCCTGCGGTGTGCTAGCCATATCCATCTTCACATCGGCCAGATGACATATCTTTGCGCTTCAGGATAGAAGGTCTGACACCGTTTTCTCCACTTGCTTCCAGGCGGTGGAGCGGGGATCGATCAGTTCGAAGTGGCCGGCATTTTCGATTTCCAGCAAGTGAACGTTCTCACCTCGTCTTTTCTTTTTCCCTACATACCTGCGGCTAAAGTCGGATGGGACCACGTCGTCCGCTGAGCCGTGGATCAGCCATTCGGTCGCTTTGGAAATTTTGAGCTGCATGGGATCGGCTTCGTGATAGTGGTCCGGGACTTCGTTGGGTTTGCCTCCGAGAAATTCGACCACTGCGTCATTGCTCAAATGCAGTCCCCAGGCGCGCTGGAGGTCGACGACGCCCGCGAGTGACACCGCATTCTTTACTGACAACTCGTGGCCGGCAAGGCAGAGCGCGAGCTGACCTCCGGCGGAGTGGCCCATGATGACGACACGATTCGGGTCCAGGTTGCAGCGTTGGGTGATCTGCCGAAGAAAGCGATAGCCGTTCACAATATCTTCAAACGTCCCCGGCCACCCTCCGCCCTGGTTGCCGACGCGGCGGTATTCCAGATTCCAAGTCGCCAGGCCTTTGGCAGTTAGCGCGGCGCAGAGATGCCCGGCATGGACGAGGTTATATTTGGCCCGCCAGTAGCCTCCGTGGATGTTCATGACGATGGGAAGGGCTTGGCCACTTGCGGGCAAATTGATCGTTTTTGGCAAGCGGAGTTCGCCGAACTGATTCGGATCGGCGCCGTAGGCGAGGCGCGCGTCGGCTGGCGGCGGCGCCAGGCTGAGGATATCTTCGGACATGCCAGCTGATTGTAGAAGTACGAAGTACGATTTACGAAGGACGAAGTAGGCAGGAGATAGAACGTTACAGACCGTCGCCGGACGAACTACACAGGATTTTCAGGAATGGCTGGCCAGTGTTCTTAAGCTTTTCTTCGAGGCGGGCGGTGCAATCGCAATCTCCGCAGGCCCATGGCTCGGAGCCGTTTTGGTCGCGGCATTGGCGGCGGTCGTGGGCGTCTTGCACTTTAACCAGGTCGAAGAACTCTTCCCAGTAGGGGCGCTCTTCCTGAAGCGGTGTAGGGCAGTAACAAACCTCGACCCAGCGGGCGGTCTGGTCGGGAGCGAGCCGGGCGTCGTTCATGTTTCGCAGGTATTCGCCTTCGGCAACTGAACCTTCGCCCAGGGTGCCGCGGTTGATGGCTTCCAGCAATGCACGCTCGCGGCCCGGTTTTACGCGGGCTCGAACCAGGTATCGCATACCGTATAGATTAATTCTGGCGCTTGGCGGATGCACGGCTAGCTCGGGGGCGGCCATCGCAAATGCCGCGATTTAGGCTCTTTCGGTATACTTAGTTGATGGCAGTTCTGAAGAATATTGCCGCGATTGCCAAGGGCATGTCCATTACCTTTAAGGAGATGTTCCAGCCTACGATCGTGGAGAATTATCCCGATGGGCCGGGGCCTTTGCGGGGGGCAAAGTTTCAGGAGCGCTATCGCGGGGCGCATGTACTGCAGCGGGATGAGAATGGATTGGAGAAGTGCGTGGCCTGTTTTCTTTGTGCGGCGGCATGCCCATCCAATTGCATCTATATTGAAGCGGCGGAGAACACGGCCGAGCACCGGGTGAGCGCGGCGGAGCGGTACGCCAAAGTTTACAACATCGATTACAACCGCTGCATTTTCTGCGGGTACTGCGTAGAAGCTTGTCCGACGGATGCGATTACTCACGGGCACGGCTTTGAAATCGCATCGTTTAATGCCAGCAACTTGATTTACCGCAAGGAACAGCTATTATCGGCGGCGCCGGCGCATTTAGGGGCGAACGAGGTGTTTAATTCAGCGGACGTTGCGGGCGGGGCACCTGCTTTACCTGTGCCGGGGAGCTAAGTTCAAACAGTTTTCAAAAAGGTAAGACGCCGGTCCCGCGCGGGCCGGCGTTTGTTTATGGGGATTCTCAACCGCAGAGGACACAGGGTAGAAAACGTTAACCACCAATGACAGTAAGGTACACGAAGGCATCGTGAGTGATTTTCTGCAAACCGTGCGTGAGCGCGTCGTTATTTATGACGGCGCTATGGGGACTAACATCCAGTTGCATAACCCGACCCTGGATGACTACTGGGGGAAGGAAAACTGCAGCGAGGTGCTGGTTCTGAGCCGCCCGGACATCATTAAGGACATTCACGCAAGCTTTCTGCAAGTCGGTT
>QIAS01000533.1:2631-3105 GCA_003225615.1 Acidobacteriota bacterium
GGAGAATTCGGGCTGGCGCACAAAGTTGCGGAGATCAACATCGCGGCTGCCAAGCTTGCCCGGGAAGTGGCACAACAATTTTCCACCAAGGACAGGCCGCGGTTTGTGGCGGGATCACTCGGGCCCACGACCAAGCTGCCGTCGCTCGGGCATATCAGTTTCGATGACATGGTTCGCGCGTACGAAGAGCAGGCCCTCGCCCTCATTGAGGGTGGTGTGGATGTGCTGCTCATTGAGACCGCGCAAGATTTGCTGCAAGCCAAGGTTGCGGTCGTGGGCGTGTTCGATGCCCTGCAGAAAGCAGGGAAGCGGTTGCCGGTCACGGTGCAGGTGACGTTGCAGGAATCGGGCACGATGCTGCTGGGCACGGAAATCGGGGCGGCACTTACCGCGCTCGAAGTGTTTGATGTTGACATCATTGGTCTGAATTGCGCCACCGGACCCAAGGAAATGAATGATGCGGTGCGCTACCTT
>QIAS01000534.1:0-880 GCA_003225615.1 Acidobacteriota bacterium
AGCCTCCGCAGTTTCATCCCGAAGGCGACGTGTTTGTACATACTTTATTGCTGCTGGAGAATCTGCCACAGCCCGCCCCGATGACGCTGGCATGGGGTGCCCTGCTGCACGATGTGGGCAAGCCTGCAACCTTTCGCGTCGCGCCGGATCGCATTCGCTTCGATGGCCACGTGGACGTAGGAGTAAAGATGGCAGACGAGATCTTGCACCAGCTGCGGTTTTCCAACCACGATTGCCAGCAGATTCTGGCGCTGATTGCCAATCACATGCGGTTTGCCGACGTGCAGCGGATGAAGGAATCCACTCTGAAGAAGTTTATTCGCATGCCTGCGTTCGAAGAACATCTCGAATTGCATCGCATGGATTGCCTATCCAGTCATAGAGACCTCACGTCCTACGATTTCACCCGGGAAAAGATGGCTTCGCTGCCCCCGGAGGCGGTGCGACCGCTGCCTCTGATTACCGGGGCTGACCTGATCGCGGCAGACTACCGGCCAGGCCCCATTTTCAAAGAAATTCTCGGGTCAGTCGAAGATGGACAATTGGAAGGACGGTTGACGAGTAAGGAAGAGACGATGCAATTTGTACGGGAGCAGTTCCCGCTATGAGAAGCCTGCGATGGAGAAACTCCTCATCTTCGTCGATCGAGAGTGACTTGGGATTTTCGTGCTCCAACCATGGATCTTCCTGGTTCTCGGTGCACGGCGCCGTAGACCAGGGTGTTGCAGGGCGAGAAAAAATGGTAGGCCCGAATGGACTCGAACCATCGACCTCTTCCGTGTCAAGGAAGCGCTCTAACCAGACTGAGCTACGGGCCTTCGGGAATTTACCGTTCGATTATAAAGGAGTTCGCAGAAGAGTGCCCGTATCGGCCATCTCT
>QIAS01000534.1:976-2850 GCA_003225615.1 Acidobacteriota bacterium
GGACAAGGTTTGGCCCCAAGTACTTTCAAGCACACGAATGGGCGCGTGTTCGGGGCTAACCAAGGACTCCACGGGCACGACAAAGGTCTGCTCGATCGCGTATTGACCAGAAAGCACCGCGTGCGCCACACCATCGGTAAAGACCAGCCATGTGGTCAGGGGAGGGAATTCAAGGCGCACTTTTTTGCAGCTCTCCTGATAGACGGCATTCTCCTTAAGAAAATCATGGAAGCGCAACATGAAGCGGTCATACGGCGAGCGATCAGTGACCGGTAAACCGAGCCTGCGCATCAGGCGTTTCAGTTGACCGCCCACTCGGGTGGCCGCAACCCCCTGAATTCCGGCTTGCACGGCATACCTTTCCGCGAGCAGCGGGAATGGGTCGGAGACGAACCACTCCCGGTTTCTGGTGGGATTCACATTTGTGAAGACGCGCAAGATGCGGCCCCCGCGCGTGGGACGGCTGGGAAAAGCGTCTACGTGCAGAAGGTCGTTCTTCTTGTGCAGGGGCAGGTCGCGTCCCGCTTCTTCCAAGGGACGGAAGCTGGCATAGTCCAACCTTAGATGGCCGGCATAGGGCGCCAAGAATCGCGAGACAAATTCCCTGGCCCGTCTGGAGTAGTCGCGCAGCAGTCGATGCATGCTTCGCGCATTTTCTTGCCCATCGGAAAAACCGCGCAGCACGTCGGGGACGGGACGGTAGGAAACATTCTTGTGCAACCGTGAATCGCCCGGCCTACTGCTCACCAGGAAGGCTCGTTCTTCTTCGGTCAACGTGAACGGCGGCTTACGAAAAGACAGAATCTTCCCTCGCTCCAATTGGCCACAGTAGTAGCGTGCGCGCGAGGAGATGTCCGTCTCGAGTGCCCATCCGGTTGCGGTGTAATCGCTCACTTGAATCCACGACATGTTTAACACTCGCGATATATCCCAGATGACGGTTCCGCGAAATAGGTTTCATGCTTTTGTGGAATACCTAACGATATGGGTTGAGAGCAACCCGACGGCGGCTCAGCGGATCAGTGCACTTCGAGCGATACCAGGTCGCCGCCGGTTTTTCCGCTGGCACGGTAATTGATGGCAACATCGCGGTTTTCCCAGGAACAGGAAAAAGCGTCCGCCCCAACCACGGTCAAAGATTTGTAATCGGAAGTGTGCAGCTTCAGCGTCCTCGTGCCCGCCACTACCGTCAGGACGGCTGCGGGCGCCGGCGAACAATCAACGCTGACCAACTTTGCTTTGATAAATTGGATCGCGCCCGTAGGAGCCGTTGCCGGGGCCTTCCCGGCGGGCGTTTCCGATTCGACTGTTTCCGGTTTGGAGGCAGGGGTTTCGTGGGCTGCCGCCGATTCGCGAGTTCCAGCCGGGTTGCTGTCCGCGTCGGCCGGCTTCGGCCGTTGCATAGGAATGCCGTACTTCTGCTTGAACTGCATCTCCTGCAATTGTGCGCGTGCCGCTGAGGCAATTTGAGGATTGCTGCTCGTCTTGAGTTTTTCAAAGACTCCGCGAGCCGCTTCCCATTTCTTTCCTGATACGTAAATCTCGCCCAGGTTGTAAACGTACTGTTCGTTGCGCGGGCTGAGTTGTATGGCGGCGCGGATCGACTCTAACGCCGAGTTAATGCCGCCGCCTTCCACGCGGGCCATGGCCAGCATGTTGTAAGCCTCTCCAAATTCCGGATACCAGTCGATCACAGCCTTGAGATCCTGCATCATGTTGGCGAGTCCCTGAGTGGACTGGCCGGTACTCTCCGCCATGCGGTACTTCAACACGGAAAGGTAATAGCGTACCCAGGCGTCGTGCGGGTTCAATTCCGCTGCGCTGCTGAGTTCTTGGGCTGCGGCGTCGAAATCTTTGTTTTGAATCCTGTCCCA
>QIAS01000120.1 GCA_003225615.1 Acidobacteriota bacterium
ACCCGCCGCTTCTGCTCAACCTTTACCGGGATCACAAAGCGTTCGCCACGAATTGTGACCAGTTCGTCCTGTACCGTACCGCCTTCCGCCAGTCGTCGCAGGTAGCCGCGCAGCGATTCCTGAATCGCGCGCTTCTGCTTTTCAATTTCCCGACGAATGCGCGCCAGTTCGGGCGAGGCACGATCATCCAGTGTGCCGTCGGGGAGAATCTTGTTGCGGAAGGAACGCAGGAACTCGGTGAAATCCTCAATGCTGCCGGAGAGCTCAGTAACTCGTTTCCACTCCCCTTTCATTGCAGCTGGCGGCCTGAGCGCGATTTCACGCCACTCCGCGGCGCGATCGACCACCAGCACCACATCGCGGATTTCCGCGGTTTCCAGGGCCGCCCCGGCAATGCACGCCTTCTCGACCAGCTTGTCGATTTCCACTAAGCCGGCAAACTCAAAACGTCCGCCAACTCTGCGAAACTCGCGAATTTCGCTGGTCAACTCCTGCTGGCGCTCGATCCAATCGCGCTCAGACGAAGAAACCAGGCTCCCAAGCCGTGTTTGCCCCAGCGGAGAAGAAGCGTACCCACGCAGCAGGTCGCGCAGCCATTCGAACTCCAGCACACGAGCGCTGGTATGGGTAAGGGGATTAGGGGACATCACAGGGGTATGTTACAACGGGCTCGGGTGAGAACAGGAAGCTGGCTCGTTGCGGGGATTTCCAATTGTCAGTTGCCCATGGCAAACCTGGTGGCACTCGATTTGTTCGCCATCAAATCGGCAATCGCCAATTGAAAATTGTAAATTTGTTCAAGCTTTCGCGGCTTCGGCTGCGGTTGCCTTCACGCTCGCCATCGGCAGCCTCAGTACAAATACCGCGCCGCCTTCGGGCTTGTTGTAGCAGATGATTTGCCCGTCATGGTCCTGGATCACGCCATAGGTTGCGCTCAGACCCAATCCCGTACCTTTCCCAATCGGTTTGGTGGTGTAAAAAGGATCGAAGACGCGCTCCGGATTGCGGATACCCGGCCCAGTGTCAGCAAATTCCGCCACCACTTCCTTGCCTTCACGTTTGACGGTGATCAGCAGCTTGCCTCCACCGACGTCAGCTAGGGCGTCCATCGCGTTCTCGATGATGTGCAACGAGGCCTGGAATAGCTGGTTCGCATTCCCCTGCACGCGCGGAAGGTCAGACTGAACCTTGACTTCGATGCTGATCTTCTTGGCCTCGGGCAGCACATCCATCTTCGCGGCTCGCTGCAGAAGTGCGCCCATATCCACCAGAGTTTTTTCTCCCGGAGCTTGCTGGGCAAAGCTGAGCAGGTCCGAAACCAAATCGCGCGTGCGCCGCGCCTGCTGGGCAATTTTTTGGGTCATCGCAAGCTGGTCAGCAGCTAAGCTGGAATTCGCTGCCAAAAGATCTGAATAACCCAGGATAGCGGTCAGCGGGTTATTAATCTCGTGGGCTGCTCCCGCCACCAGCTGCCCGAGCGAAGCCAGTTTCTCTTTTTGTATCAAATGGCTCTGCAGACGCTGCAGGTTCTCATAACCTCGCTGCGACTTTTCCAGCAAACGCATCAGCTCGCGGTCGAGTCCGTATTGTTTAACAAAAATGAAGAACCCGATGACCAGCATTGCCGTCAGGTCAACCAAAAGCCGGAAGTTACGCACGACGAGGGGCGATTTATCCAAAAACAGTGCCCAAACTCCCATCAGCGGAAGAGAAAGAATAGCCAACATCGCCAATCGCGGCGCTACTGTTATCCATCTGCCGATACCGACTTTAGATGGTTCACATTCCAGTTTCGTTCGCCATGCCGTCAGTGCTGCCCAAATAAACCAGCACATGGAAGCGACGAAAAGTATGTCATAAGGGCTACCCGTGTAGTACTGGTTCCGGGCGATTGCTCGATTTATGCATTCCGAACCTGCTACATACAAAGTGCAGGCGATAAGCAGGTTGGCGTAGATCTTTCGCCAGGATCCCTTCGTAGTAATACAGACAACAACCAAGCTCCCTATTAACAATAGATTTTCAATGAGATACAGCCGATCCCAGTTCCGGCTGTACACAGGTACGTTCAGCAACACATACTCATCGGGAAAAACAATGAACAGGTAAAGAAAGACCCACCACAGCAGCAGCATCACAAAATTCAGCGTGGTGAAATAAAGCTTGGTTTCTCCATGGGGACGGTGTGGTCGCAATGCCACAGCCGCGATGAACGGCACAATGTGAATGAACAGCACTACGTCGCCGAGAAACGGGTCGGGCAGTGATCTACGGCAAATGACCTCAATCCAGATCCATCCGCCCTGGGTGATGAGCCACAGAAAAGCACCCCCCGACAGAAGCGCAAAGAAGGTTCGTGTCTGCCCCCGCGTGGCGATGGCGTTTGCCGCCATTAACGCTGTCAGTAGTCCTATAAGAACGAAGGCCGTCAAATCGCCGAACGTGGTGAGCGCAAAGCTCTGGTGAGCAGTCAAGGACACAAGCGCGTACACCAAGACAAACGCGCCGCTGCACGCGAGCCACCAATTTCTCCCCACGGACATAATTCGCCTTGCCATAAATTCTAGTGATTCAAAGACACAGCTCCCTACGAGAAACGCAAGACGCGGATTACTTCGGTAAGCGTTACCTTGTTTTGCTTAACAACGGGAAGTCAGTTTGCCGAATTAGCGGCAATCGTACCCCCAGTTTGGTGATCTATGTCACAACTGGATGTAACGCTCTGGGTTACCCAATTAGGGGCATCCCTGGCCGATGCGCTCTGCTAAAATCACGTTATGGCGTTCCCCATCACACGTTTGCGACGTCTTCGCCGCAGCGAGTCGTTGCGCTCACTGGTACGCGAAACTCGCCTGACGCCTGAATCCCTCGTATATCCCATGTTCGTCTGCCCCGGCGAGGGAGTTCGCAAAGAAGTTCGTTCCATGCCGGGGATCTTTAATCTTTCGGTGGATGAAGCGGTTCAGGAAGCGCGCCAAGCCCATGCCTTGGGCGTCCCCGGGATAATTCTTTTCGGCCTTCCGGAAACAAAAGACGAGGTCGCGACCGGTGCCTGGGCCAGCGATGGCATAGTGCAACAGGCTGCCCGCGCCATTAAGCACGAAGTTCCGGAAGTCCTCCTGATGGGCGACGTTTGCCTCTGTGAATACATGTCGCACGGGCATTGCGGGATCGTGCGCGCCGCGCCTCAGTCGCTGGGCGCAGCCGTGGCCGCACCGCCAGCTGCTGCCACCGAATACGAAATTGTGAACGATGCAACGCTCGAACTTCTGGCCCGCACCTCGGTTTCGCTCGCCCGCGCCGGCATCGATATCATCGCGCCCTCCGACATGATGGACGGTCGGGTAGCTGCAATCCGCAAAGCGCTGGACCAGGCCAGCTTCGCCAACACGCCCATTCTGTCGTACGCCGCAAAATTCGCCTCCGGCTTTTATGGCCCCTTCCGCGAAGCAGCTGATTCCGCTCCGCAGTTCGGCGACCGTCGCTCCTACCAGATGGATCCGGCCAACGTGCGCGAAGCTATGCGCGAGATCGAACTCGATCTCGAAGAAGGCGCGGATATGATCATGATCAAGCCCGCGCTCCCCTACCTGGACGTGATCGCGGCCGCCCGCGAGCGCTTTGACGCCCCCCTCGCCGCCTACCAGGTTTCCGGTGAATACGCCATGATCGAAGCCGCCGCGCGCAATAACTGGATTGATCGCGACCGCGTCATGATGGAATCGCTTCTCTCCATCCGCCGCGCCGGAGCCAGCATTATCCTTACTTACTTCGCCAAAGATGCCGCCCGCCTGCTGGCATGATCTGCTTTTGGGCGAGCCCAAAATATGTTTCTCTGTCTCTCCGTGCCTCCTTGGTGAAATAATTTAAATAAGGCTTGTGATCTCCATTCTCCAACTCGGAACCATCGATTACGCCACCGGCCTGCGCCTGCAGCAGTCGCTCGTCGAGATGCGAAAAGAAAACCGCATTGGCGATGTACTCTTGCTGCTCGAGCACACCCCCGTGATCACGCTGGGACGAAACGCGAACAACGCGAACGTGCTGGCCTCGCCGGAGCAACTGAGAAATCGCGGAGTCGAAGTGTTCGAGTGCGACCGCGGAGGCGATGTTACTTTTCACGGCCCCGGACAGCTCGTCGGTTATCCAATCTTCGATCTACGTGCATTTACCTCGGCCGAAGCTAAGCGCAAGACGTTAGGAGCCATCGAGTACGTTCGACGCCTGGAAGAAGTCTTAATTCGTACCTGCGCTGACTTCGGAATTGAGACTCAGCGCATCCCGGGACTAACAGGAGTGTGGACCGCACCTGTTTCGTCATCCTCAGGAAATGTTGTGTTCTCGGAGGCGAAAATTGCGGCTATCGGAGTCCACATTTCTCGCGGTGTCACCTCCCACGGCTTCGCCCTGAATGTGAACACCGATCTCGACTTCTTCAACCTGATTGTCCCTTGCGGCATCAACGCCAAACCGGTTACGTCTATGACAAAACAATTAGGGAGACCAGTTTCTCTCGACGAAGTCGCCCAATGCGTGTCCCACAACTTTGGCATAGCTTTCAATAGCGAGATCCGGCGACTTGAAACACTCGATGCGCTCACGGGCACGGTCGGTATCCCGATGAAACCGCCTGCTGAGTTCCGCCAATTGCACCAGGAAGAGGACACGTTCTGGGCCTGAGCACAACAGCACCGCCCTTCCCGCGCGGGTTAGGAAGTTTTCGGCAAGGCTGTTCTTCGCGCCCTTCGCGCTAACTTAGCGTCCTTTGCGGTTAAGAGTTTTGGCCGGGCATTGGTCAAAACCATCGGTCCGGGTTAGCATTCTGCGTGGGGTAGATTTCCGGAAGGCACCATTACATGGCGCGGAAGAACAACAAAACCAAGAATTCCCGCAACGGCTCCAACCACAAGGGCCGCCGCTCACCACAAGAGCCCGCCTCCAATCCCGCTGCAGCCCAGCGCAGCTACACCATCCCCGACTACCGCCTAGAGAAACCGAACTTTCAAGTCAAACAAATCCGATCCGGCGATGAAGTGCGCTACGAAGTCACCGGAGACCTGAGCGCCCCCGTCCCGCCCATTCGTGACTCGAAATATCTCGATAAACAGCAATGCCTCGAGATCTACCGCTGGATGCTCCTCAACCGCAAAATGGAGCAGGCCCTCGAGAATCTCTACAAGCAAGGCAAGGTGGTTGGAGGAGTGTATTTCGGCCTCGGTCAGGAAGCCTGCTCCTGCGCCTCCGCCTACGCGCTTGGCCCCGACGATTGGATGGGCCCGATGATCCGCAACCAGGGCTCGCTCCTGGTCCGAGGCTTTTCTGCCCGCGACATCATGATGCAGTACATGGCCAAAGCCGGGTCGCCGACCAAAGGCCGCGATGCCTCCTCGCACTTCGGAGACATCGAGCGGCGCAATGTAGTCGCACCCATCTCCACCCTCGGAGATCTCATTCCTGTACTCAGCGGAGTTGCTCTCGGAGCACGCCTCCAAGGACGGAACATCGCCGTCATGACCTACATCGGCGACGGAGGCCAGTCCACCGGAGTGACCTACGAAGGCCTCAACTTCGCCGCGGTACAAAAACTAGGCTTGGTGCTCGTAGTCGAAAACAATTTGTGGGCTTATTCCACTCCGGCTGAAATGCAATTCCCCATAAAAGATCTCGCCGAGCGCGCCATCGGCTACGGAATCCCCGGAGTAATCGTAGACGGCACCGACCCCTGCCAGGTCTACGACGCCGCCCACGAAGCCTGCGAACGAGCCCGCCGCGGAGAAGGCCCCACCCTCATTGAAGCCAAGATGATGCGCATGAAAGGCCACGCCATCCACGACGCCGCTGACTACGTTCCTAAGCCGCTGTTCGATTACTGGCGGAAGCGCGATCCGATTAGCCGATTTGAAAATTATTTGCTCAGCAAGAAATGGCTTACTTCGCAAGACAATCAGAAGCTGATCGCCGATGTAGACCGCGAACTCGAAGCCGACCGCAACGCCGCCGTAGCCAGTCCAATGCCCGAACCGGAATCGGCAGCCGGCGGAGTGTATTGCGAAGAAGGCTGTCACGAAATCAAGCCGAAGTACGGAATACCGAAAGCAGGCGTAACCAAATCGAAGCCGGCGACTCCAAAGGAGAGAGAAACCGCGGTGCATTTGAAGTGAGAGTCACCTGCTAACTAGACATGCCTCCCCTCACTTATCTCGAAGCCATCCGCCAG
>QIAS01000535.1 GCA_003225615.1 Acidobacteriota bacterium
CGGCGCGCTGCACTTTGATCTGTTCGCGGGTCAGGGGAATCTCTAACTCCTTGGCTTGTTTGAGAACCGCGTTGCGGATGTCGTCCTCGGTTTTCGTCGTATAGGTGGAGTGCAAGGCTTCGCTCTTGATTTCGTCCTCAAACTGATAATTGGCGAAGTAAGGCGGAATGATCATCCATGAGCCGTAGATGAGGGCTAGGATGATGCCAAACCCGGCAATCAGTTTCAGTGTACCCATGGGTAACTCCGCGTCGGCAGGCGCGGAGACCGCAAGGGTCAGCGCGCGGGCCGGAGCAAACTCTGAAAATAATCGGTTACTGCGCCGATGCTAGCATCGTGAATTTCACGTGTCGAGCGTTGAACGATCTCGACAGTACCTTCGGTAACCTTCTTGCCCACAGTGACACGGAAGGGTATGCCCACCAGGTCAGCGTCTTTGAACTTGACCCCTGGCCGTTCGTCCCTGTCGTCTAGTAACACGTCGAAACCGGCGCTGGAGAGACGCCGGGCAATATCCTCGGCGGTGGTTCGGACCAGGTCGTCACGGACATTGGCGATCTCAAAGGGAGCAATCTGGGGTGGCAGCCAGAAGCCGTTCTCATCGTTACTCTGCTCGATGGCAGCGGTGAGGATACGTTCGATACCTATGCCGTAACTGCCCATAATCGGAGTAACTTCCTTGCCATTGCGGTCGAGCACACGCGCGCCCATGGCGGCGGAATACTTGTAGCCGAGTTTGAAGATGTGCCCGATTTCGACGGCGGGGTCGATACGCAGCGGGGCGCCGCACTTGGGGCAGGACTCGCCGGCAGTTACGCTGCGCAGATCAGCGTAGGCAGTGGGTTGGAAATCGTGGCCGGGCGTGAGGTTCTTGAGATGGTAGTCCTCCTTATTGGCGCCGGCGATCAGGTTCTTGCGATTGCGGAGCGCCTCGTCTACCAGCAGAATCGGGCGTCCGAAGTCCTGCAAATCTTTTGCCCAGTCAATTCCTATGGGGCCGAGAAATCCGGCAGGTGAACGGAAGAGATTTCTGATCTCGTCCTCCTGCATGGGACGGGTTTCTTTGCCGGCCACTGCGGTTGAGAGTTTCGCGTCATTGAGCTGGTGGTCTCCACGCATCAGCACCACTACCGGGCGCGGCTTCGCCTTCCCGGTTTTCGGATCATTTTCGTTGACTATCAAGGCGAGAGTCTTGATCTTGTTCTTCGGAGAAACGCCGAGATAGCGAGCCACGTCTTCAATTGTCTTCTGGCCTGGAGTGTGAACCTCGACGGGCTTGCCATCTCCGGCTGCAGCAAGGTCTTCTACCGGCTTAAGCCTGGAGCTTGCCTTCTCCAGGTTGGCCGCATAGTTGCACTTCTCGCAGCTGACGATCAGATCTTCACCGGCTGGCGTGCGCACCATGAACTCGTGGGATTCCGTGCCTCCCATCGCCCCGGAGTGCGCCTCGACGACGACATACGTCAGTCCACAGCGGTCGAAGATACGGCAGTAGGCGTCGTAGTGCTTGAGATAGGAGACGTCGAGGCCGGCAGGATCGATGTCGAAGGAGTAGGAATCCTTCATAAGGAACTGGCGCACGCGCAGCAGGCCGGACTTGGGAGGACGGGGCTCGTCGCGGAACTTGGGCGCGATCTGGTACCAGATCTGCGGCAATTGCTTGTAGCTGCGGAGCTCTTTGCGGGCGATCTCGGCCATGATTTCTTCTTCAGTAAAGCCGAGGCAGAGATCGGTTCCCTTGCGGTCTTTCAGCCGAAAGAGGTTGTCGCCCATTACGGACCAGCGGCCGCTGGCTTCCCAGAGCTCGCGGGGATGGAGCGCAGGCAAATAAAATTCCTGCCCGACTTTGTCCATCTCCTGGCGGACGATGCCGATGATTTTGGTGAACGAGCGCTGTCCGAGGAAGAGATAGGAATAAATGCCGGCGGCGAGCTGACGGATGTAGCCGGCGCGGACGAGGAACTTGTGGCTGGCGACCTCAGCATCGGCCGGGGCTTCGCGGAGTGTGGGGATAAAGAGTTCTGACCAGCGGTGCATAGATTGCATTCCTGAGCAGCAGGGAATCGGCCATTGTAATTGATCGTAACTAATCTCCTTTTCCGGGCTAGCATGAGCTTGCGATCGTTAATATATGAAGTGATTGACAATTCATCAGTACTTAGTATAATTGTAAATACAAAGGAGAGTTCAATGGCTACCGTCTTTTCCAAGGCGCACATCAAGGTCGCAGATGAAGTTTGGATTGTTACAGCGCTACTCCAGCGAGAACGTCCGGAGCAGTCTGATTTCAGTATTGAGGAGATCATGGAGCGGGCCAAGCGGGAACGGCTGTGCGATTCGCTTCGCCCAGGGGTCTACGTGCACGTGGTTCAGCATTGTGTTGCCAATCGCGCTCCTAACCCGGGCCGCTACCGGATGCTTTATGAGACCGCACCCGGGCGACGGCGCCTTTTTCGAAATGGCGACTCATACCATCCTCAACGCGAAGGAGGAAAAGTGGCTCCTGAAAGAGACGAGTTGCCACTCGGTTACAACGGCTTGTTGACTTGGTATCGCGACTGGTGTTCGGTTGCAATGCGCAACGCTTCCGAACAGGACCCGCTTCTTGCCTTGTGCGGCTCCGGCAAGCATCTTTGGGCGGATGAGCACGCAGATGATTATGTTCGCCGTCTCCGCGAGGGGTGGGAATGAGCCGCATCTTCTGGGACACAAACCTCTTCATTTACCTCTTCGAAGATTACGGAAAATTGTCAAAAGCAGTAACAGAGCTTCGTACAAAGATGCTGGCCCGCGGTGACCAACTTCTGACTTCTACTCTCACCTTGGGAGAAATTCTCGTGAAACCTACCGAGCAAGGCGATTCGACAATTTGCAGAAAGTACGAGGAGGCCCTTACCACAACATCACTCCTCCTGCGGTTCGATATTGAGGCTGCAAAAGTCTATGCGTCGCTTCGGCGCGACCGTTCGCTGCGAGCTCCGGACGCAGTCCAGTTGGCTTGTGCAGCTGCCGCTGGGGTGGATCTTTTCATCACGAACGACAGTCGGCTCCAAGGGAAGCAAGTGGGCGGAGTTCAGTTCATCGTTCCTCTGGATCGAGTGCCGATCTGAATAGGATACGGCCCGATATACCTTTCCCACCTTTGGCATCTCCCTGAAAACGAGGTCGAATAAACGGTGATCACGCCTGATCCAGGAACTGACTCAACCTTTGCTGCACTCCTGGCCACTCCGAGGCGATGATCGAATATCGGACCGAATCGCGAGCGATGTG
>QIAS01000121.1 GCA_003225615.1 Acidobacteriota bacterium
TCGAACACTCCCAGTTGCCCCTCCAGTTTCTCCTGTGCGGGTGTTTCGCAACTCCCCACTGGGATGCTGGGCGGAGCAATCCCGGTCCCCCAGCCGACAAGCGGAGCCAGGCCGGCTGAGCCAGGAATCAAATTGCCAGGGTCGAATCCCGGCATCTGGGGCCGGCTAAGCAGGGCCGAATCGAAGGTGGAAGGAAAGCGAAATTGCATAGCACCGCCATCTTCTTCCATGGGCCGGTCGAATGCATCGCTGGGCGGTTCTTCAGGCGAGACGGCAGCCTGTTTGGTTTCCGAGACGCGGTTCGCACAGCGCGTGCGAGCGGTGATCTTGCCGTCGCTAATTACCTTTTCACCCGCCGCCAAGCGCACTTTCTTGCGCGTCCAGAAGACCCGGTCTCGCACGCGATAGGAGAGGTAGACCTCCCGGGCCTGCTGCAGACGAACCACCCGGGCACGCCGGTAGTCGAAACCTGCGAAATGAGCCGCAACAATTCGGTCCTGCGCGCTCACCCGCTGCAGTTCGGCCGGGTCCTGCACCCCCCCGGGAATTACGGAATAGCGATAAACGGGCCGTCCGTGCTGATTGGCCGCAGCCGTCGGCGGCATCGACGATATTAGAGATTGAGCTGTAGCGCCAGCTTGAGAATCAGTTCGAGAGGAGTCCAGCGATGTGGATTCGTTGTGGCTGAGGATCAGGCGCAACGCACCTACCGCTAAGCCCAGAAATAGCAGGCAAAGCGCAATCAGCCGCATCTGGCGATGACGGCTATGGCGGGAACTTCTCCTACGGACACCACGCCCCGTGGGGTACTTCACACACTCTCCTACACACCTTGGCCCAGGACTGACTGGTGGGGGGAAACCACCTTGGTCTGTGCAGTTGGGCTTCCACACAGGGAACGTCCAACTGCAGCGTATCCTGACATATATTGCTGAGTTAGTGGAGGCATATTAACAAAGTGTGAAGCAGTTTGCACAATAAAGATTGTGGATTTCCTGTGTTTTCGTGCCGCTGGAGAGGAAAGGAACCATAGGTCGCAATACGCAACCTGCTGCTGGTCACGAATATTGACAGAATTGGCACAAAGCGTAGTACCCATCCAGTGCGGTTCACCATTTCGCCCGCTTTACGTCCAAGCTGTTAACTGTTAGCGGGAACTGATAGCATCTTGCCTCGCAGTTCCCAAAATTATCGGAATAACCCGGCCTTGATGCGAGAGCAAAGACGGGACAGCCTGGAACATATCCCGATTCACAAGTTGTACGGAAGGAGAGTCGACCTTTGAACTCTGACAACTCTGGTCAACTACGCGTAGCCGCGATTCCCAGCCGGCGACGATTTCTGCAAACCAGTGTGCTGGGTGCAGCGGGCGCGGCTGTTTATCCTGCGCTTGCGGCAGGAAGGGTGTTGCCAGCGGAGCCAGCGCAGGCGGCACGGGCGAGCACTTCCTTTGAGCTGACGGAAGTCACCATTCGTGAATTACAAGAAAAAATGCGGAGCGGTGAGGTAACCGCACATGCTTTGGCGGAGAAATATCTAGCCCGGATTGAAGCAATGGATAAGCGTGGACCGGCAATTAACAGCGTGATCGAACTCAATCCTGATGCCCTCTCCATTGCCGACGGGCTCGATAAGGAGCGCAAACAAAATAAGCTGCGCGGGCCGATGCATGGGATTCCTGTGCTGATTAAAGATAACATCGACACAGCGGACCGCATGGCAACCACGGCGGGTTCGCTGGCGATGATTGGATCCAAGCCGCTCAAGGATTCGTTTGTCGTGCAACGTTTGCGTGCAGCAGGCGCGGTCATTCTGGGCAAGGCGAACCTGAGTGAATGGGCCAACATCCGTTCCAGCCATTCGACCAGCGGGTGGAGCGGACGCGGCGGGCTGACTAGAAATCCATACGTGCTGGATCGCAATGCCTGCGGCTCGAGTTCGGGGTCGGGCGCCGCGGTTTCCGCGAATTTGTGTGCGATTGCCATTGGAACAGAAACCGACGGGTCGATCGTCTGCCCATCGTCGGCCAATGGAATTGTGGGGATCAAGCCTACGGTGGGTCTGGTAAGCCGCGCCGGCATAATTCCGATTTCACACACGCAGGACGGCGCGGGTCCGATGGCACGCACTGTCACGGATGCGGCAATTTTGCTGGGCGCGCTGACGGGAGTGGATCCCGAGGACACCGCCACGGCGGGGAGCCAGGGCAAGTCTTTCATCGACTACACGCGCTACCTTGACCCGAAAGGCTTGCAGGGCGCGAAGATTGGCGTGGTGCGCAAGTATTTCGGCTTCAACGACGCGGTAGACGCATTGATGAATACGGCGATTGATGCGATTAGACGCGCGGGCGCGACGATTGTGGATCCGGCTGAGATCGAAACCATCGGCAAATTCGATGACACGGAGCTGACCGTATTCATGTACGAGCTGAAGGCCGATCTGAACGCCTATCTGGCGCGTTTGGGCCCGAGCGCTCCGGTGCACACCTTGAAAGACATCATAGAGTTCAATGACAAGAATCGTGACAAGGAGATGCCTTATTTTGGCCAGGATCTTTTCCTCAAAGCTGAAGCCAAGGGACCGCTAACCGAGAAGGAGTACCTGGAGGCGCTGGCTAAGAACCAGCAACTTTCCCGCAAGGAAGGCATTGACGCCGTGATGGACAAATTCCAGCTGGATGCCCTGATTGCTCCTACGGGGAATCCGGCCTGGGACACGGATTTGGTGAATGGAGACCATGTCACCGGAGGCAGCTCGACGGCGGCAGCGGTCGCGGGGTACCCCAATATCAATGTGCCGGCAGGCGAGGTTTTTGGGTTGCCGGTGGGGATTTCATTTTTTGGGCGGGCATGGAGCGAGCCCGCGCTGATCAAGTTCGCGTATGCGTTTGAGCAGGCAACCAAGTTTCGCAAGCCACCTCAGTTCCTGCCCAAGTTGGAACTGAAAGCTTGAGGTGACCCTGCGTCTCTGCTCTCCGCAGGACGGCGAGAGCCTGCCCTGAGCGGAGTCGAAGGGCGGCCGTCCTCGATATTACTTGCCTTCCAGGTCTACCGACTTGATGGGCACGTCCCAATGCGCGTCGAGAATGGCGAAGCGGCGTTGTTCCTCGCGCGTGTAGGTCTCCTGGTCGGGAAATAGCTGTTTCTTCAGCGCGTCTTCGTCGAAGGGCTCATTGGCAACGGTGGCGTTCTTGAAGACGATAGTCACGCGATAATCCCAGCGCCCATCTTCGGTCGCGTGATAGCGCGGTTGGTCCATCCAGACTTTCAGCATGCGCCCCATCTCGACTTCTTTTTTCAGCAACGGGTAGTGATTCTTTTTGAACAGCCGCAGGAATTCTTCCGCGTTTCCCCACTTGGCTTTGTAGTAGTACTCGACGGTGAAAGGCTGTCCGGAGGTGGCGGACGCAGTCTGGGCGGAGGTGGTCATTGCTGTCATCATCAGCACAGGCATCAGGAGTAAGAAGATTTTCACAAGGTTCTCCTTCTTGATCTTTGTCGCAAAACGCGGTGCAAAGCCCAGGTTGTCGATCTGTCGTTCCGTCAGGACTTCCTTTTGTACCACAGCCTCCACGCGCCCGCTTTAACCTCGCCACAGAGGGCTGTGACAGGGATCACGGAAGAACCGGCACTCTAGTGCATAGATTGTGAAGTGACTCTACCGTCAGCCGCGATCAAGAACTTCACAGATCCTACAGAGCAGTTAATCACTGAGCTGTAAACCATCTCACCAACTACGGACTGACGATCGATTCGGGATCCCAAGCCTGAAGTACAAGGAGGTCTCCCATGACCCTCAACATCACCCGCAAGATCGCCCTTCCCAGTATTTTTCTTCTGCTTCTCGCGTTCAGTTTACTGGTTTTCATTCCACGACTGCCGGTCCATCAATCCCACGCTACGCCGCTATCACTTTTCAGCGGGCCACAGCCCTTAACTAGTTATGGTGAGTTGCCCTTGGTTTTTGAAGCCAATCAAGGTCAGACTGCTCCGAAGGTTTCCTTTCTTTCCCACGGACCAGATTTCACATTATTTCTTGCGTCCGGGGAAGCTGTGTTGGCCCTGCGCGCGCCATCACATGCGGCGAATTTGAGGGCACATGTTTCTCCTTCAACTTCCGAGCCAGAAGCCACAATCGCGCTTCGCATGAGATTAGTAGGCGCCAACCCTGCGGCGGTCCTTCGCGGGCATCGGCGGACATTAGGCAAAGTCAACTATTTGATTGGCAGCGATCCGCAAAAATGGTACACCAACATTCCCACTTACGCCGACGTGGATTATGAAAATGTCTATCCCGGCATAAATCTGATTTACAAAGGCGACCACCGCAATTTGCAATACGACTTTACCGTGAACCCCGGAGCTGAGCCCGAGAGAATCGCTCTGGAGTTCCAGGGGATCGAAAGCGTAAACCTCGAGCCTGACGGTGACCTGTCGATACACATTGGGGGAACAATAATCCGCCAAGCCCGACCCATCGTGTATCAGCAGATCGAGGGCGTTCGCCGGGAAATCGCTGCGAACTATGTTTTGAAAAACGGAGGCCGCGTTTCCTTTCACCTTGGCGCGTATGATCGCAGCCAGTCGTTGGTGATTGATCCGACGCTCGCGTATTCAACCTATCTCGGAGCCAGTAGCAGAGGGAGAGCAGCACTCGGGATAGCAGTGGATAGTGCGGGTAATACGTACGTGTCAGGTTTTACGGAGTCAACCGCTTTCCCAACGACTTTTGGTAGTGTTCAAACCAGTTACGGCGGTTCCGGCGATGCGTTCGTCAGTAAGCTCAACGCTGCGGGCTCCGCTTTGATGTACTCGACCTATTTAGGTGGGAGTGGAACCGATTATGGTTTCGGAATAGCTGTTGATGAAACGGGCAATGCCTACGTAATCGGCCAAACGGACTCCACAAATTTTCCGGTCACTCCGGGTGCCTTTCAGACCAGTTCGCGTGGCGGAGTAGATGCCTTCGTGAGCAAACTCAACCCAGAGGGCTCGGCACTTGTCTACTCGACGTACCTCGGAGGTAGGGACGAAGACTTTGGGGCTGGGATCGCTGTGGACACAGTCGGCAACGCGTATGTGACAGGAGCTACCCACTCGACTGATTTTCCAGTAACCGCCGGCAGCGTTCAGACTACCTATGGCGGAGGCCTCTGGGACGTATTCGTCAGCAAGCTGAATACTGACGGCTCAGCGCTGGTTTATTCCACATATCTTGGCGGAAATGGTGGTACTCAGGCGGCGTTTGGCGATGTGGGCTGGGCCATTACGGTGGATGCCAGTGGAAACGCCTACGTCACCGGCGATGGCACGCCGAATTTTCCCACGACGCCCGGGGTATTTCAAAGTGCCTGCCGCAGCAGCCTCCTCAACGCCTTCGTGAGCAAGCTGAACCCGGCCGGCTCGGCCTTGGTTTACTCAACCTATGTTGGCGGGAGTACCTCCTGGGATTGGGGCGACGCCATCAAAGTTGACGCCGAAGGGAATGCCTTTGTGGGGGGCAACGCGAACTCGTCCGACTTCCCGACAACTTCCCAAGCTTTCCAAAGTAGCTATGGCGGAGGCGAAGACGGAGTTTTATTTAAACTCAATGCAGCAGGTTCAGCTTTGCAGTATTCAACCTATCTCGGAGGTAGTGACTACGAGGTGGTGCAAGGCCGTGCGGTGGACACAGGCGGGAACGCATATGTCACTGGCGTTACTTACTCAAGCAACTTTCCGACTACTTCCGATGCGTTGCAGACCACCTACGCCGGTTCCGGCGATGCCTTTATAACCGAATTGAACTCGCAGGGTTCGGCGCTGGTGTACTCGAGTTACCTGGGTGGCAGCGCTTTCGATTGGGGCTTCGGAATTGCGCTCGATGTGGGTGGCAACATCTATGTTTCGGGTTTAACTTCCTCGGGGAACTTCCCCACAACTCCCGGAGCCTTCCAGACCACTATCAGCGGAGCCCAAGCAACGTTTGTGACGAAGTTTGCTTTTCAGCCAATCGACAAGACTCCGCCTCGCATTGTTGTTTCTGTTGCTCCGAAATTCTTGTGGCCGCCGAACGGAAAAATGACTCCTGTAACGGTCTCGGGGACAATTACCGACACCGAATCCGGCGTGAACCTAACGAGCGCCGCTTATGCTGTGCAAGATGAATATGGCCAGGTTCAGCCGCACGGACCTATAACTTTGGGCCCTGGAGGAACTTACTCCTTCACCGTCTTGCTGCAAGCGTCACGTCTGGGGACTGACTGGAATGGGCGTAGCTATACGATTATTGTGGGCGCCAAAGATAATGCTGGCAATAGCGGATTTAAGACGAGCATGGTGACCGTTCCTCACGATCAGGGAAACTGAAGCAATCGTCGGAGCGGGCACGGAACGCCGTTGCTCCTGTCCGCTCCGATTGAATTCGGCTCCTCGGAATGGCGAATCGCAAAATTGTCAGCAGAACGAGCTTTCTCCCCACGATTCAAAGCACTATCTAACAACCAATCGGGGTAACAAGCCAGTGCGCGGCGTCTGCCAGTGCGACCAGATGAACCAGAGGATGGCGATGGCCAGGATGGCTCCAATTACCGCGTCGAATTGGTGGAAGTACTTGCCCAGGGAACGCCAGTTCTCTCCCAGCTTCATTCCGAACCAGGCCAGGGCAAAGCACCAGGGCCACGATCCTAGAAACGTATAAAGGTGAAAACGGCCGCGGGGCATGCGCGCCACTCCGGCAGGCAGCGCGATAAACGTTCGCACTACCGGCAGGAGGCGGGCCACGAAAACAGCGAGGTATCCCCAACGCTGGAAGAAGCGGTCCGCCCAGTCGAGCTCGCGGCGGCTCAGCAGAATCCAGCGGCCGTATTTCTCGACCAGCGGGCGGCCTCCGTAGTAGCCGATCTCGTAGGCGATGAGTGAGCCAAGATTGCAGCCGATCGCGCCTGCGGTCGCGACCCAAATGAGCTTCATGCTGCCTTCGTGCACCAGGTAGCCGGCGAAGGGCATGATGAGCTCGGAGGGCAGCGGAATGCAGGCGGACTCGATGGCCATCAGGATGACCAGACCACCGTAGCCGGTGGTGGCTATCACCGACTTGATGAATACAAAGATGATGGCGAGAATTTTTTCGGTCATTCGTCAATCATTGACGCTTTGCGGAGTACTGGAGTTGCGTGTTCCCACAGCAAGAGCTTTTTATCGCAGAGATCGCTAAGAAATGCCGCAAAGGTCGTGGGGAAAACCTATGGCTCCGCAATTGAGTGAAGCAGCTAAAATGCGCCTTCCTGCGTAAATGTATAGCCGGGCAGCGCGGCCCCGTCAGAGGACTTGGCCACCTTCACACGTATAGTTTGCGCGTCAGGGGCCGCAAGGCCTGCGGGCCTGAGCACGGCGTACAGGCTGAAGACTTCGCTGTAAAGCTTGGTGACAAGATAATCCTGGCCGTCTTTATCGCTGCGCCACACTTGCCCGAGCTGGATCGATTTTACTGACATAGTTTTTTCCTGAGAATCTTCTCCAGCGTACCGAGGAGCGGGCGGCGCGTCAATTGACGGGTGGGTTACCGAAGTACGATTTTTGGATTGCTGCAGCATTGGCTTTTCTCCGCGTCCTCTGCGGCATTTTCCCGCCGTCTCTGCGGTTAAAACCTCTTAGCGGCTGGCTCTGCTAACATTGTTATCTCCAAGGAGAGAGCTCATGGTGTGCGGCGTGGTTCCTCGGCAACCTGCGAAGACTGGACGGCACGAGGGGGCTCGGACCCGGGGGCAGCAGTCCCGGGGCGCGTCACGGGAGAAAAGGCAACCTATCTTTGCCGAAACTGCTACGGCAGTGCCCCTGCCCAAGCGGGACGGTCGGCACGTCGCGTCGCAGAAGCAGGTCTTTCCGGCAAAGCTCACGAGACCGCCCAAGCGCTACGATCCTCTCGCTCCAGAGCGGGTGCAGGAAATCCTGGCGCGCCTGGACAAGCAATACCCTGCCGTCACTTGCGCTCTGACCCACAAGACGGCTTGGGAGCTGCTGG
>QIAS01000536.1:0-5160 GCA_003225615.1 Acidobacteriota bacterium
GTTTTGAGGATTTCAAAGGCCAGGAATAGCCTGGCACCGAAAAACGCGTGCGGGCTGCTGTCTGCTAAAGCTCAATTTCCATGCCCTCAGCAGCCGCACGGACTCGAGGATAGTAATTCCGCGCTTCCTGCACCACCTTGTCAATGCAGGCATCGTTATGGTCGGGATCGTGATGGAACAGGATGAGTTCCTTGGCGTCACTTTCCATCACAATGTTGACTGCCTCGCGCCAATGGCTATGCCCCCATCCGCGCTTGCGGGCTTCATATTCCTCCGGCAAGTACTGCGCATCGTAGATCAGGACGTCGGCTCCCTCTGCCAGTTTACGCACGTTCTTGTCGAAAATCGCATCGCCAGGCTCGTTGTCTGTGGCATAGACCACAATGCCTTGCTTCGTCGCCAGGCGAAAGCCCAGGCATCCCTGCGGATGGTTCAGCCACATGCAGTCCACGGTGACCTCATCGCTCACCGGAATGCGTCCCTGCTCGATATCGCAAAAATCACGTTTGGCCTTCATTTCACTCATATCCACCGGAAAGTAAGGCGAGGCCATCTGCTCTTCCATCACCCGCTTCAAACTGCGATTCCGACTGGAGGAATGAAAAACGAACAGATTCTGCGGGTGGTTGTACATGGGAGCGAAAAATGGGATGCCATGAATGTGGTCCCAATGAAAGTGGGAAACGAAAATGTGGGCGAACAGCGGGCGGCCATTCGATTCATGCAGCAGTTGGTGCCCCAGCGAGCGCAGGCCTGTGCCACAATCGAAAATATAAAGCGCGTGGCCCAAACGTACCTCGACACAAGAGGTGTTGCCGCCATACCGCAAGTTCTCGGCTTGAGGAGTGGGCGTAGATCCGCGCACACCCCAGAACTTGATGCGCATAGTCCCCCGAAAATTGGCCGATAAGCCTCTATCTTCCGCCGCCTCGCTGGGTGCGTCAATTCATCTGCTGGTTCCACTGCCATGACACCAGCTTCCGCTCGCCTATAATGTCACCTCGCCTGGAAAATTACGGCGGGCTCCAGCATGCTCCGTCCCGACTACAAAGAATTTGCGCGTCTCGCCCAGAATGCCACCCTGGTCCCAGTGGCGAAGACCGTCACCGCCGATCTGTTGACTCCGGTATCGGCGTTTCTGGCCATCGCCGCGAAGGCAACTAACGCCTTTCTGCTGGAATCGGTCGAGGGCGGCGAAAAAATCGGCCGTCATACCTTCCTCGGGGCCGACCCTTACATGAAAGTGAGTTCGCAGGGCGCGCGCATCACGCTCGAGAGAGGCAAAAAGCGCGAGCAGCGAACCGGCAATATTTTCCAGGTGGTAAAGGAACTGCTACGGGCGCACCGTCCCGCCACCCTCGAAGGCCTCCCTCCATTCACTGCGGGCGCGGTCGGCTACTTCGCCTACGATGTGGTCCGGCAATTGGAAAACGTCGGCGAGCACGCCAAGGATGACTTGTTCCTCCCCGATTGCGTGCTGATGTTCTTCGACCGCCTGCTGGTTTTTGACCACCTGCGCCACCAGATTCACATTATCGCCACGGCCGATGTTTCCAAAGAAAGCCCGCGCAAAGCTTACGATCGCGCTCTGGCAGACATCGCCAAACTGGAGAAAAAGCTCGCCGCTGGATTACGTCCCTCACATTGGCGGAAAACTTCCTCCGCGCGTGCCGGACAGATCGCGCTTCACCGCGGCACAAGCCGTGAAACTTTCATGCGCAATGTGGAGCGCGCCAAAGAATACATCGCGGCGGGAGACATCTTTCAAGTCGTTCTCTCGCAACGGGTGGACTTCGTCCCGGACGTTGCGCCGTTCGACCTTTACCGCGCCCTGCGTACAGTTCACGAAAGCCGCGCAGCACGGATTCTCTGCTGCACGTTTTAGGTTCGTCTCCGGAGATGTTGGTGCGGGTAACTGGTCGCAAACTGGAATATCGCCCTATCGCCGGAACTCACCCGCGCGGGCGCGATGATGCCGAGGATCTTCGCCTTGAGCAGCAAATGCGCACCGACGAAAAGGAGCGAGCCGAGCACGTCATGTTGGTTGATCTTGGCCGCAATGATCTGGGGCGAGTGAGCGATTACGGTTCGGTAAAGGTTCAGGACCTGATGTATGTCGAGCGCTACTCCCACGTCATGCACTTAGTCTCGGCGCTCGAAGGCCGGCTACGACCAGATCTGGATGCAGTCGACGCTTTCGCCGCCTGCTTCCCCGCAGGCACCCTCAGCGGAGCTCCCAAAGTGCGCGCCATGCAAATCATCGAGGAACTCGAGTCCGTGCGCCGCGGTATTTACGGCGGCTCTGTGCTCTACGCCGACTTCGCCGGCAACATTGACTCCTGCATTGCAATACGAACCATGCTCATGAAAGGCAGGCACGCGTATCTGCAGGCGGGCGCCGGCATTGTGGCGGATTCCGACCCGGCCAGTGAATTCGAAGAGAGCCGCAACAAGGCGGAGGCGCTACTGCGAGCGGTGGATATGGCGCGCAAGGGACTGTAGCGCCGCAGTCCTGGCCTACGTTCAACCCTCGTCAAAGTTGCCATCTAACTCATCGAACCAAGCGCATACAAGTAATCCACATAAGAACGAACCGCTCCATCCATTCCTTGGACTTTTGGATTGCTTGATTCAATTACGTAGTACTCGTCGGGCGCGTGCGCCCCGCTGCCGTGTCCCAGACCGAAGTGTCCCGCGGCCAGGTGCAGCGGCTCGCCGGTGAAGACATATCCCGGCCACGAACCTGCCGAGCGCGGCAGCATGACTGGATCGATTCCGCCGCGCCGGTATACGACTTGCTGCGTGCGGATGAGCGGAGCATCGGAAGGCGTGCTGTTAGGATCGTATCCCCCGGACATGTGGACTTCGATATCGCCGAAGCCTCGTTTGGCAAGATGCGCCTTCAGAGCGGCCAGCGCCTCATCTGCCTTCATATCGGGCACCAGCCGAAAATCCAGCTTAGCCACCGCCTTGCCGGGAAGAATCGTTTTGCCGCCGGGACCCGTGTAACCGCCAACCAGGCCTTCGATATTCACCGTGGGACGCGACATCAGCATTTCCAGCGCCTCCTGCCAGCTCACGTCGTGAATCCAGTGTTCAACCCCCATAGCCTTTTTGGCTTCCGCTTCACTCAGGCGCTGTGCCGCGTCGGCAATCATCTTCTTTTCGGCGGGGGAAAGCGGTCGCGCTTTCGCTGCAAAGCCTTCAATCGCCGGATCATTCCCATCCGGCGAAACCAGCGTCGCCAGTGCTTCAACCAGGTGCCAGGCGGGGCTGTCCACGCGCGCCTTGTTGCTGGAATGAATGTCACGCCGCGGCCCGCGTCCCCACTTCTCGCCGCTGGAAGTCAGCTGCACCTCGACTACTCCCTTAGCGCCCAGGTCAATCACCACCTGCCCATCCAGCCCCTGCGAAGCGCTACCTCCGGCCGCCTCACAATCTGCGGAAAGTGTGGCGAGCCAATCTCTTCCTCTCCTTCCGCCACCAGCACCAGGTTTACCGGAAGCTTGCGTCCCGCCCCGCGAATGGCATGCAACGCAGCCAGGAACGACCCTTCCGGCCCTTTCTGATTCACGGCGCCGCGGCCGACGACGACCTTCCCAAGGCCGGGCTTGTCCACCAGTGCGGCATCCCAGGGCGGCGACGACCACTCTGACGGGTCAACCTGCTTCACGTCGTACATGAAATAAAGTCCAATCGTGCGCGGAGCGCCGGCGTCAAGCGTAGCGAAGATTCCCGGCTGGCCGTCACTCGGCACTTTGGCCACCTGCCCAAAGCCCGCGTCGCGGAACATCTGCATGGTCAATTCACAGCCTTCGATGACACCTCGGTTTTCCGCGGCGATGGACGGCTGATGAATCCAGTCCTGCAAGCGCTTCAACGATTCGTCATGGCGCTTGGTGATCTCCGCGTATACGGGATCCAGATTGCTGGCACTGGTCTCGGCCCGCGCCCATGGCGACAAGGCTACCGCCACCGCCGTCGCGACTGTACCTTGCAGGAAGGCGCGGCGCTCTCGGTCTTGTGGGCGAGATTCACCCTCTGGTTCACTGTTTGCGACCAGCTCTTTTCTACCCAATAGTGATTTGTGCGCCATCTCCGACATTTTTTCTCCGGGACAGATTTATACACCCTGGCGGGGTTGTCGTCAGCCATTGCTGGTGTAATGGCCTGTGTCACCAAGTTGCACGATTCCGTGCGCCATCTCGTAGAGGCATCTGCGCCCGAAACCAGGACTGGCCTCTGCAAGAAGCTGAGTAATTTCTGCTTTCTGCTAGGCGTTGGCCTCGCCAGTAGCTTCCGGTGTCACTGCATCTTCATAGGAGTCTCCGCAGTCGGGCGTCCTGGGGCGCGCTTTGCGGCCGAAAACCGCTTCCTTGACCAGCTTGAAGATGGTTTGCCGGTTTTGCACAATCACTTTCATCCAGGGCAGGCGGCCCATCATGGGGAAATAGATGCCGCGGAAACAGAGGCGCGCGAGGAAGATGTTGATGCGATAGCCGACAGCCTCGTCGTCGAGCGCGTCGACTGCCTGGGCCAGCGCTTCAGGGCTGTAGCTGTGGGCCCAACCGTAATTCACTTCGGCATGAGCCTCGTCGACCGTCATCTTCAGCGGGGTGTGGGCCATGGTGAAGGGCATGAAATCCAGCCAGTGCCGGGCGCGGGTGAGACGGCCGGCGGTCTCCAGGCGCTTGTAGAGCGGAGTCGCGGGTAACGGAGTCAGCAGGCCGAAGATGGGCAGGCCCGGGGGCCAGGTGCGGACTTGTTCAAGGGTGCGCTCCGCCACTCCGGTGGTGTCGTTGTCCATGCCGACGATGAATGACGTGATGGCATAGACGTTGCGCTTCGCCAGTCGCCCCAGCACCGCAGCGTACTCCTCGGGCTTGTTGAATCCCTTGTTCACGCCTTTGAGATTCGTGGGGTCAATGGATTCCATGCCGATGAAGATCCATTTGCCTCCGGAGGCGGCAATGAGGTCGACCAGTTCCTCATCACGCAGCAGGTTTGCGCTGATCTGTGCCACCCAATGCACCTGGGCGCCGGCGGCGATGATGTCGCGGAGCAGCGACTTGGTGCGTTTGATGTTGATGGCGAAATTGTCGTCGATGAAGAAGACCGCGATCTGCCCTTTCTCACTGCGAGCACGTTTCTTTAACCGAA
>QIAS01000536.1:5311-6612 GCA_003225615.1 Acidobacteriota bacterium
GAGATCGATGAACTGCCAGGGAATTGCGGGATAGTCCTGCAGAGACGGCTTGCGTTCTCTGCCGTCGGCATCGACCGGAGCATAAATCTCTCTGAGCTTACCCTGGGCGGCGTCGTTCACAATCAGTGGCCAGGTTTCATCGGCTTCGCCGAGAGCGACGGCATCAGCGTGGCGCGAGCCGCCATCACGGCCCAGCGCCTCCTCAGCCAGTTCGGTGACGTGAGGTCCCCCCATGACCACTGGAACTCCTATGGCTCGGATGGCGTCGGCAATGCGATAAGCTTTGGCGATCATTCGGGTCATGGCGCCGATGCCGACCAGTTCAATATTCTGATCGCGCACATATTGCGTGATCTGAGCCTCATCCATGGGCTGGGCATTGCCATCGATCAGCAGCACTTCATGCCCTGGCGGAGTCAGCGCCTGCAGGAGAAACATCCAAAGATGCGGCATGAAATTGCGGGTCACGCCATTGTCGGGGCTGTAGAGCAAAATTCTCATGAGGCTCCCTCTCTCGAAGAAAGTCCGTGCCTACCTTTGACTGGGCTGTCACGAGCGATGCCATAAGCCGGCGTCTTGGGTTGTTTGTGATGGTGGCGATATGGGCGGGCAAGGTAGAAGGATTCTACACCTTACTGGGTGGCACGAACCATGCCGCACCTGCGATCTTGTCCTATAACATCGCTTCCGCTTACGCGCTGATAAATCGGCCAGAGGAAGCGATGAAGTGGCTGCAAGTAACCGCCGATGAGGGCTTCCCCTGTTATCCGCTTTTTGAGGGGGTGACGCTAACCTGGACAACCTGAGAGAGGACGTGCGCTTTATTTCGTTCATGGCGACGCAGAAGCAGCAGTGGAAGCACTTCGCTGCATTATGATGCGGGCGAAAACCAAGGCCCGTAGCCGCACAGTTCTCTTTTCAGGGTAGCTCTTACAGTGCAAGAAAGTTTGAAATGAGCCGCTTGCCTGCCGACGTCAGCACACTCTCAGGATGGAATTGCACGCCCTCTACGGGATAGCGGCGGTGGCGCAGCCCCATGATGACTCGCGAGCCATCGCGGTCGACGGTGCGGGCGCTGACTTCCAGTTCAGCGGGCAAATCTTCTTCTGCAACCATTAGCGAGTGATAGCGGGTGGCAGTCATAGGGGTCGGCAGATCGCGAAAAATTGTTCTGCCATCATGCTCCACCTGGCTGGTCTTGCCGTGCATGAGGTTTTTGGCGCGCACAACCCTGCCCCCGAAGGCGGCGCCAATGGCCTGATGCCCCAGGCACACTCCTAATACTGGCACCTTGCCTGCGA
>QIAS01000122.1 GCA_003225615.1 Acidobacteriota bacterium
AAAGAAAACTTCTTCTGTGCAGGAGATCCAGTCTCAGCTGCCTGACTGGGGCTGGAGGGAGAACGTTCTGTAGAGACGGGGCTAAGCCCCGTCTCCATGCCCCAAGCGACCGCGCGACTCTGGCCCGCTCCGCCGAAATTGGCGGGTTTACTTTACTTGCAGCGATTCGATGTACTGGTTCAGGTTCGCGACTCGCTGTTGTACTTCACCTTCATGCCCCTGGCTCATATGCCAAAACAGCGAACCCCATACCGGCATTTCACGGTTCCCGTGCGCCGGCAGCGCTGCTTCGCCCCGAATAATCGAGCTCACGCGCATTGACGGATACTTACCGTTCTCTTTCTTTGCCAAAACGGTTAGATCTGGCGGTGGGACCTTCAGGGCTTCTGCCGCCGGACCGCCCCCTTTGGCGTCTTTGCCGTGGCACACGGCGCAGTAAGTCGTATACATCTCCTGCCCGGAAGCAGCCGACGTGGGTTTAACAGGTACGTGTTTAATGGTTTTCTGCTGCTCTTGTGCTCCAGCGAGCATCGCAACGGCTATGAAAGCTATGGCGATCCATAACATGTAGCGTGCGGACATTTTCTCCTCCTGGTAACTGCCGAGCCCAATGCGACCAACCTGTGAGTCTAGGCTTGGAAGTAGCCGCATACCGTGATGCCTGTCACGTGAGCATGTGCCACATAGCACCAAGTACACACACGGAGAGAGCTGTGCGCGATCTCTAAAGCACCAAGAGAAAAAAGAAGAGTGAAGGAAAGGAGGAAAAAGGGGCACGGCCTGGCCGTGCCCTGGGATCAACTATTCTCTGGATTCGAGTCTCGGACGTCCAGCGTTCGGGCCCTGCGTGGTAGGGAGTACCGTCAGTGGTCCTTGCAGCGTGAAGTTCAATACTGTTTCTGTCGGCAGCTTGATCTGCTGCCCCTTGGTCGCAGCTTGCACTCCGCCGCCTAGCCCGCCGCCCGCCGCCGCACCGATCGCTGCACCCTTGCCGCCACCGGCGATTCCGCCAATGATGGCGCCAATTGCAGCTCCGGCGCCCACTTTCTCTGCCGTGTTTGTGGTGCGCGACTTGCCTTCCCGTTTGTACTGATCAGTCTGGATGTTGTAGTACTTGCCGCCTACCGAAATGCGGTCTAACTGTAGGACCAGCAGCGACTTTCCTGCGAACTTGCCGGCGCTCTTCACATCCACGATATGACCTTCCACGTCATATCCGGCGGGAATTGCAACCTCACCCTCCACCGCCAGAGGTGAATCCAGCGTGGCATGGAAGGTCTGGCCCGGTTGACTGGCCTCGGAATCGATCGTGTCCACCAGGCGAACGGCCATGGTGCTTCCGGAAGGAACGGTCACCTTTTGCTGCGCCGGTGGAGTTACGGGAGCAGGCGGTACCGAAGCGGGAGCGGCATATGCTGTATTGGTCGGAGCTGACCTGGTAGTCGTAACATCGTCGTCGGATTCCGACTTCGGCAGGCTACGTTTGCGCGGCGTGCGCGCCCGCGCCTTGTACACAGGCTTAGGTGACTCGGTCATCGCCGCTTGATTCGACTCGGCCTGGTCCGCTTGGGCCGTCGCAGGGGCGCCCACCTGCAGGTTGTTGATCACTTCCTTGACGCCGGGTGTGGCGGCGGCTTGGCGAGCTGCCGCGTCCCGCTCAATCTGGTTATCCACAGTGCCCGACAGTGTCACCACGCCGTTGGAGGACTGCACGGCCAACTGCTTGCCCTGCAAGCCAGAATCCTGGCTGAACTTGCTTTGCACGCCGCTTTGGATCTCGGCGTCGTTCGCCGCCTTGGTGCAGCCCACAGTCAGCGCAAATGCCGCGATCACTGTCGCTAGGTAAAGAGAAACCCTCGCCTTCATAAGTACACTCCTGATAAGTTTGGAACAGGTTTCCTACAGTTTAGATGCCGAATGTCGGCTGTGCTAAGGAAATTTGTTAGTTCCAAGATGGGCCGACACTGACTTCTAACCCGAACCGGGCTAAGTAGTTGCGAGCACCGCCCTTACTGGTGCAGGAACTTGTAGTCCAGGATCGACGCGGCCATAACCATGCCGACGGCTGTCTCGCGGGCGGCCTTAGTCCGGACGGCCCGGTCCTGAGAGCGGATGACCCGGCTCTGACAGAGCACGCTGCTGTTCTTCTGACCGGAGATTTCTTCCGGCATCTCAAATACCATCTCCACCAGTGCGTTCTCCGGCAGTTCCTCGGGACCGTGGAACAAAACGCCTGACTGGCTGATGTTCTCGATCGTGCCTTCGAACCAATTGCTCAAATTCTTCAGGCGGTAGCGCACTGCAATATCCAGCTTTAAGCGCCGCGCCCGGGGTACCCACGACGGCTTTGCCACTCGGCTCCGACCACGCCGGGTTGCGGTTGACTCCGGGGTGGCTGGTTCCACCCGCTCAATACGGCGCATGCTCTTCCAGTCATACTTGTACTCGGCAGCGCACAGCAGGCAGACCTGGTAGTAATGACCGTCGGCGGACCGGCGTGGCCAGGAAAATTCGTGCGAGCAGCGGCCTAGCATAAGAACATCGAGAATCTTCTGCGCCATGATTTTCCGGCAGGTACGCCGGATGTGCCATCATCTTACGGGACTTAACACTTGTGTAGGTTACTTTCGTGCAGTACGGGGCCTAGGGCGAATTGAAGAAGCTTGCATGGTTCAGCTTGGAGGACATTTGTAAACGGATACTTCAATGCGATTTTTTTCTAAAGCTAACGACGAACTCGCCTAACTGGCATTCTGCCTAAGGCGCTAACTGCTACAACGGCCCTCGTCGCGGGCTTTAGACTGCTATGATCAGCCCGTGCTAGACCTAACCGCCTTCGTCCTCGCCGGGGGGAAGAGCAGTCGTATGGGGCGAGACAAGGCTTTCTTGGAATTCGATGGCAGCACGCTGCTGCAACGCGCTCTTGCGCTAGCCCGCCTGGTTGCGCCCGAGGTCTGCATCGTAGGAAACGCCCAACAATTCTCTCCCTTTGCTTCAGCAGTAGAAGACATTTTCCGCGACCACGGCTCGCTAGGAGGCATTCACGCCGCACTTAATGCCTCCCACACCGATTTGAACCTGATGCTTGCCGTGGACTTGCCCTTTATGGAAGCCAGATTCTTGCAGCATCTCATAACCCAGGCGCGGGCTGACAGTGCACTCGCCACCGTGCCTCGCTCGTCAGACGGATGGCAACCACTTTGCGCGATATATCGTCGCGGCTTTGCCGACCTCGCGGAGAAGTCCTTGCGCAGCGGAAGGAACAAGATCGATCCTCTCTTCACTCTGGCGCCTACCAGAGTCGTGGACAAAAGCGAACTTCTGGAACACGGCTTCTCGAACGAAATTTTTAGAAATCTGAATTCACCCGAGGAATGGCAAGCTGCGCAGGACAAGCAACCTTAAACCACAAAGGGACACGATCGTTCAACATCTATGCCAGAGGAACCCAACGCGGGTTATGATCTTTGTTAAGACATGACCGCTCCCTACGTCGAATTTCAACAGGTCTCCAAAGCATTTGGCGACAATCGCGTGCTCGACGATGTCAGCTTCGATGTCCTGCCAGCCGAGACGGTCTGCATCCTGGGACGCAGCGGAGTCGGCAAGTCGGTTTCACTTCACCACATCATGGGATTTTTAAAACCCGATTCGGGGCGGGTGCTCGTGGCCGGCGAAGACATTACGGACTACAACGAGCAACAACTCGAACACATCCGCAAGAAAGTGACCATGGTCTTCCAGAACGGCGCGCTATTCGACTCGCTCACTGTGGGTGAAAATGTCGCCTTTCCGCTTCGCGAGCGCAAAGACCTTTCCGAGGAGCAGATTTACGAGATTGTCGACGGCCTGCTGCAGATGGTTGGCGTAAAGGAAATGCGCGACTTGTTTCCGCCCGACCTCTCGACCGGAATGAAGCGCTCCGTGGCCATAGCCCGCGCTCTCTCCGCGCAGCCGGAATGCGTGCTGTACGACGAGCCGACTACCATGGTGGACCCCCTCATGGCTCAATTGCTCGGCGATCTCATCAAGCGCCTCAAGGTGCAACTGCGCTTGACCAGTGTCGTAGTCACCCACGACATGCGACTAGCCAAAAAGCTTGCGGACCGCATTGTGTTTCTGCACGAAGCCCGAGTGCTTTTCTTCGGCCCCTATTCGGAAATGGAGCAGTCCCTAGAGCCCATCGTGCAGGAATTCCTCAAGTTGGACGAACTGGATACCGGCGCGGCCTAGTTTCTCTAACCCTGCTCAATTGTGACCGACTGCAGAACCACATCTTTCACCGGCTTGTCCTGCTTGCTGCGGGGAACATTGGCGATTTTATCGACAACCTCCTGGCCTTCGACGATTTCGCCGAAGATGGTGTGCTTGCCGGTGAGCCAGGCCGTCGGCGCGACGGTAATGAAGAATTGTGAACCGTTGGTGTTGGGCCCGGCGTTGGCCATCGCCAATTTTCCGGATTTGTCGAACTTGTGCGGCGAGCCCTGGGTCTCGTCCGCGAACTGATATCCGGGGCCTCCCAAACCGCTGCCCGCTGGATCTCCGCCCTGAATCATGAAATTGGGAATGACGCGGTGAAAGATCGTGCCATCGTAGAGCCGTTCTTTGCTTTTTCTATGGTTGACGGGATGAGTCCACTCGCGCTTGCCCTCGGCAAGGTCGACGAAATTCTGGACGGTTTTTGGCGCTTCTTTTTCAAAGAGGCGGCACACGATAGTGCCTTCGCTGGTCTTAAATGTGGCATAAGTGCCAGGTTGACGAGTCATGCGAATTCCTTTCTAGCTGGTTTGATAGCGCAGAAAACAAGGTCCTCGACTCGCCTCGCCCTTCATCGTGAAGGACCAGGCTTGGGCGAGATCACTGGTGCTCAGCGGCGGGGGTAGTAGCCGCGTGCTTCTTGCTTGTGGCTGGCTTGGCGACTGCTCCTCCACGTTCAATGGTGATGTGGTTGATCTTCACCGGCCGAAATGGCCTGTCATTATTCGGATCCGCCGCCATGCGGGCAATCTTCTTCACCAGATCGATGCTGGCCTCATCGCACTGGCCGAAAATGGTGTGCCGTCCGTTCAGATGCGGCGTCGGAACTTCAGTGATGAAAAACTGCGAGCCGTTGGTATTGGGGCCGGAATTCGCCATCGCCAAGCGGCCCGGCCTGTCGAAAGTCAGCGTAGGAACGGTTTCGTCGCGGAACTTGTAGCCGGGATCGCCGCTGCCGTTTCCCGCGGGATCGCCACCCTGAATCATGAAGTTGGGGATGACACGATGAAAGATGGTTCCATCATAAAGTGGCACGCCGTGCTTGGAGGCGCCGCTGATGGGATTCTTCCACTCTTTGGTGCCATTGGCCAAGCCGATGAAGTTGGCCACAGTTTCGGGAGTTTGTTTCTCAAACAGTTTGCAGGTGAGCTTGCCGGCGGTAGTGTCAATGATGGCTGTGGGCTCGCCCGAACCCGCCGCCTTTTTCGCGGGCTCTGCTTTGGACGGTGGCGTAGCCTGCGACCAGGCTGCGAATGAGATACAGAGAAACGAAATCATAATGACGGCAGATTTTCGCATTCAGCACTCCTTGTCTTCTGGGATGAACCTAAGAATTGTACGACACCCGCGCCGGTCATTGGGCCGATTGCGTCGCTTCGGGTCGGGTATTCATTTGCCGGCTGACCTGTTCCACCTCGCGGAAGACGCGCAAAGTATTCCCGCCGAGAATTTTGCGAATGTCGTCGGCGCTGTAACCGCGGTCGAGCAGAGCTTGCGTAATCTTGGGCAGGTCGGCGGCGGAATCGATGCCTTCCGGCGTGGCGCCGCTGACGCCGTCAAAATCGGAGCCCAGGCCCACGTGGTCGATTCCCGCCACTTTCGCGACGTGGTCAATGTGATCAATCAATGATTTCAGGGGAGGGCGGGGAATCTTGGCTGCCCATTCCCGCCAGATGTGATCATAGTCGGAAAAAGAGACCGGCTTACCTTCCGCCTTGCGCTTTTCGATGAAAGCCTTCTCCGCCGCGTCCTGATCGGCCTTTTGCGCTTCGTTGGCCTTGCGATAGTTTTCGTCTCCATTCTTCGCTACGGCGCGCAACATTTCGTCGGTCATGTTGCGCGGATGATTGGTCAAGGCGCGGGCCGAAGAGTGCGAGGCGATTACCGGAGCCTTGGTCGTTGCGATCGCATCCCAGAACGTCTTGTCGGAGACATGAGAAATATCCACCATCATGCCCAAGCGGTTCATTTCGAGAACAACTTGCTTGCCGAAATCGGTGAGGCCATTGTGATGCTGTATCTTGGGGTCGTTGACGTCGCCGGAAGAATCGGCCCATTCGTTGGTGTTAGACCAGCTCAGAGTCATGTAACGGACTCCCAAGCGGTAGAAATCGCGAAGCAGGTGAATATCGTTCTCGATAGAGTGGCCACCTTCAATACCCATCAGGGCAGCTAATTTCTTCTGCTGATGAGCCCGCTCGATGTCGGCCACGCTGAAAGCCATCATCATGCGCCCCGGGTGATGCGCGGCCTGCTCGTAGACGGAATCGATCAGGTCAAACGTGTGCTGTGCGAAGTGACCCTGGGTCGTCGTGGGATCAGCCCAAATGGAAAAGAATTCAGCGCCCAGATTTCCCGCGCGCGCCTTATCCAGGCTGATGTGGCCGGGATCTTTGGGATCCGTGTTGCCGATATCGTAGTTTTCGTCGAGGAAGCGCTGGGGCGTGTCGGCGTGCGTGTCTATCACGATGGCGGAGTCGTGGATCTGGCGGGCGCGAGGGCTGATGGTATGGGAGTTGGAATGAGTCACCTGTGTAAGAGCGACTGCGTTGACTAGAAGAAGGATAAGAAAACAACGACGTAAAAGGGTCATAGAGGGGCGCGCCGATCACGGGCGCAAGTAAAAGATTGTATACGGCGGGCGGGTGGTCAGGAATTCAGATTTCAGACACCGAGCTTATGCGCGTGAGAGAAAAACATTTTAACCGCAGAGACCGCTGAGTTTCCGTCGAGGACGCTGAGGAACGCAGATTAAGTTAGGGCTGCCCTGCAGTGCTTCCAGCGCTTGGCGATTCGCTCGCGTCGGGCAGGCACCAGGCACAAGACGAAGGCGTTGCCACGTTGAGCAGGCGGGGCGCTTGCGCAGTCTCGATTTCCACCGCACGTTGCATCGAAACTATGGTCTGGCTCTGCCGCCAATCGGCGTAGCGGTCCGAGACCATTACATGGAACACCCACTGACGACGCTCTTCTTCGGGCTCCACAAGGCCGAGGGCACGCAGGTAGAAAAGATAGCGTTCCATGAACCTGACCTGTTCACGAGACATGCCCCGGCGCTGCAGATCTACGGTGAGCCCGGCCAGATGCGACGACGCGGTCTCGCCCCGTTCCGGAGCGGCATTGCGGTTATGACGGCGCAGCTTTCGCTGCACGATCACGGTGCGCACCGCGGAGTTTACCTGGATCTGTTCGTGGAAGCGGTGGTAATAGGCCTGGCTCAGGTCGCCCAGGAAATCGCGAGTCCAGGAGCGGCAGAAGCGGCGCTTGGGATCAAGTCTGGGATCGAAGCGCAAGGCCTCGTTCGCCGTGATGGGAACCAGGACTTCGCGGGCTTTCAGATTTTCGAGTTCGTCATCGTCGGCGATGCCCGCAGCAGCGATTCATGCGAGGGACGGAACATCGGGTTCCAGCGGAGATAACGGAAGTGACGGCCACTGGAGCGCTTGGTGCGGCGGCCCGTGTAGCGATGCATGGCAGAGGCCGGAATGCATGCAGCCACGATCAACAGCAGAGCCAGAGAAAATCGCTGTGTTCTCGCTTGCACGAAATGGCCTCGGGTCATAGCACCTGCTCAAATGTTCGAGCAGGCGTGTATTGTAAAACGGAGTTGCACAATCACAACCGCTAATTTGCCGTCTGGGGGGTTACGCAGGAGAGTTCCCCCGCCGGTTACTCCTGGTTACCTGAGTTTTCTTACGCGAAATGCCCATGTCGGCTACGGATGCAAGAGCAAATCAGGTGCCATTTCGCAGCGCATGCATTTGTTTGGCTTCACGCGTTTAGGACAGATCCCGACGGGCTGAAACTTGCCTGGGATGACAATTGCTGTTCAGAGATGACAATTACTTGCCATCAAATAATCACTTTCTGAACAAGTCACCAATGGCCTGTTTCATGACCTCGCGCCCTACTTCAGAAATAGAGCGCGTCAAGGGAATGTCCTTGGGGCAAATCTCCACGCAATTCTGCGCATAGCCGCACTCTTGGATGCCACCATCCCCCATCAGAGCTGCCAGTCGTTCGCGTTTTAATGCTTGCCCGGTAGGATGCGTATTGAACAGGCGGACCTGCGAGATAGTCGCGGCGCCGACGAATCCGGTGGACTCGTCGAATTGCGGGCAGGCCTCCATGCAGCAACAGCAGGAGATGCAGCGGGAAAGGGGATAGGCCTGCTCCTGATCCTGCATGGTAAGGCGCGGACCCGGGCCCAGGTCGTAGGTGCCGTCGATCGGCACCCAGGATTTGGTGCGCTTCAAATTTTCAAACAGCACGCTGCGGTCGACCGCGAGATCGCGGATAACCGGAAATTTCGAAAATGGCTCGAGCGTGAGGGGTTGATCGAGCTTGTCGAGCAGGGCAGAGCAGGCCATGCGGGCGCGGCCATTGATGAGCATGGCGCAGGAGCCGCAGATTTCTTCCAGGCAGTTCGAGTCATAGGTGATGGGCGTGGTCTTTTTGCCGTCGCGGGTGACGGGATTGGCCGCAATTTCCATCAGCGTAGAGGTTACGTTGCGGCCCGGTTTGTAGGGGAGCTCGAATTCCTCCCAGTACGATTTCGAGGTTGGATTCGCCTGCCGTTTGATCTTTATGATGACCGGTTTGTTGTTGGGCATGATTCAGGTTTTCTGGTTTTTATGAATTCCCATATCGATATGCTCTGGTTCATCCTGATGGCGATATCGGAAAAGGAAGACCACTCCGAAGATCAACCACAGTACTGCGTACAAGACCTCGTCAGTCGAA
>QIAS01000123.1:0-21101 GCA_003225615.1 Acidobacteriota bacterium
CTCCGCCATTGCTTCGCCGTACCAGCTTGACCACGTCGACCTGGGCTTCGACGTCTTCATTTTTCGCCCAGCAACCTGACGCTCTAAGCTGAGAGAACAAACCGTCGCGCAGTCTCTCGGGTGCCATTTCGCAATAGCGACACAGCAATTTCTTGGTGTTGCGGATGACGGCAGATGCTGCAGCGTCTTGGCATAGGCAGTCCAAGCCTTGCAAACGAACGTTCTTAGAGACAGTCACATCTTTAGCAGCTTGCCCGTAACTCAGCACGGACCTATCGAAGATTGTCTCCATATGTCTCGTCTCGGTCAGGCATTGCTCAGACCCCTGTCTGGTCTTAGCTAAGTCAGTCTTTTGGCAGTTCCGGCCGGAGTTCGCGTTTTGTCGTGCAATTCCTTTCGCGCGAACTGCCTGCCAGAAAGTATCTGCAGACCCGTTCATTTACCACGTGGAATAAATCTCCTCAGGTCTGGTTATCGACAGTGCGGTATGAATGTGGTGGCACCCAAACATAACTCCCAACGCCGCACAAGAAGGCCGCTCACATAGGAGAACTTCTATGAAACGAATCGTTAGCCGCACGAACCTGTTTACTGCTGTAGCCGGAATCATCCTCGCACTCTCAGGAGCTGCGTATGCCGATGGCACCACCGCCGCCGCTACATCGCAGAAGCCGCTGAAGGCGAAAGGAGGCACCCTGAAGATCTCGGAGGCCACTGATGTGGCTGGTGTGATACTTGAACCGGGGAAGTATGAAGTCAAGCAGGTGAACTCGAAAGCGGGCCTGGCTATCAGGTTCACGCTCTTTACTTACGACCATTTCGCCGAAGAAGCTCAATCTCCATATGAATGGGACGTAGTCGCCGAGGTGAAGGTCACTGTGCAACCGCTGACCTCCAAAGCCACGCACACTGACCTGAAGGTCGCGTCTGACGGTCGCAAAGCAATCGCTCTGCAGATCCGCGGCAATAGCTTTGAGTACCTTTTCTGATCGCAACGTGGTTTCGTATCACGTTCCAGAAGGCCACGGCAGGAAGGTTACGTATGGCTTACTAAACGCAATTTAATAAGTGCTTCAACTCGCATGGTACTGGCTCTACCGAGTATTTCGATCCGGCAACATCTGATTCCGAGTTCACCCTGATTGCGAAGTACTACAACGGCAATGATCTCCGTTTCTATTTCGCGGGCCAGATATTTCGGCCCGTTCAATGACACACTCGGTTTGACGAACGTCCCGACTGCACACTCGATTGACGGGTCCTCAACGCTCGCGTTCGGCTTGCAAAAGGGAGTGCCCGTTGTGGCTCGCTCGCTCCCTCCCCGGTCGCAAGGTGGATGTCTGAACATCGGAATTCCGCTCTCGCGTCTTGCCCATGCTGATCCCACTGGACGCAACGCGGGATGGGTTTTCTACGCTCACTATGGCTATGACCAGGTGCTGGCGCGGGATGTTCGGCGTGAGGGCGGCGGCCGACAAAAAGGGGACGTAGCAGCGGGAACGCTGCAATATAAGCTGAATAAGTTTGTGAGCTTCGTCGTGGAAGAGTCCCTCTACCGCACTCGTGCGCTACCGCTGACTTCAACCGGTAACTTCCCACTGTTCGAAGGGCGGCCTATGCGCGAATGGAAGGATTTTCGCTCAGAGATTGGGCCCATATTCACTTTTTAGATGTTCCTCATACCTCCGTGGCGGGATTCAAATTCCCGCACGTTCATCAGACGAGGCATTACCCGTGGGTGTGTCGCTCTCGACTCGACGGTTTTCGCTTTGGGGCGGACATTTCGGGTTACCGGACAATTACGGGGGCTGCACTTGTAGGAACTTCCAGCAGCTCAGGATGCACCCGAGCGTCAGAAGCGCCAAGTGCATATCTGCCCTTTTCTCGTAACGCAGGCGCAGGCGGCGAAACTGATTCAGCCATGCGAAGGTGCGTTCCACGACCCAACGCCATCTCCCCAACCCGCTGCCATGTTCCGTGTTGCGCATTGCGAGCAGCGGCCATATGTGACGGGCGGGCAAAGCGCGGCATTTGCGGCCGACCCCTGAACGCACAGTTCGGGTTGTACCGCCATTCGGGAGGAATCGCTAGCGCGAATGCCCCTCTGGTTTTTCACCAGCAGGTTTACAACCATTATCGCGGTTTGCCATCAACTTACGAAGAAAGCCGCGACGCTGTAGCGCCGCAGGCCGGGCAACTGTGAAGCTCGACAACACTCGCTCCAAACACAGTATCAAGATCACGATCCGCTTCTGTTGACTCTGAGGGCAGCACTTTGTCTGCATGGTGGTTCATGTCAGCCCCGCAACGTGGGCATTTCAGTTTTTCGCTGGTGCGTATATTGTCTGTCATCGGCTACACCGGAACATTCTCCCGTCCGTATCGGAGCGTTCGTGACATCCAGATCAGCTCCTTCAGGAACTTGTCAACGCGCCGAACGTAAGAGGGATCGAGTAGCTTTCCATTGCCGTCGAACGAATTCTGCACAGTAGAGAAGTTCACATCCCAAAAGATCGTGACCAATCCAAGTTCTCGCATCACAGGCAAAAGGTTTTGGATAACCCGAGTTCCACCAAATGGCCCCGCCGAAACTCCGACGATCCCGACCGCTTTGTGTATGTACTCTTTCAGACAGCTATCGAGAACATGTTTCAGCAATCCACTGTAACCGTGGTTGTACTCGGGTGCGACGATCACGAGCCCGTCGGCACGATCCATTTTCGCAGAAAACGCGCCCTCTTTGATTGCCTCTCCAGCGTCGTTCGTGGGTAATGGAAGGCCGGCAATATCGATGAGATCGGTTTCGACTCCCGCCTGCTTCGAGACTTCTTCCCTAAGCAGTCGCGCCACGTGAGCACTCATTCGGCCCATGCGGGTAGTGCCGAGAATCACGGGAATGTAAAGAGGACGAGACTCCATCGATTCACCTTATATAGTTGCACCTTGGCCGATCGCTTCTTTTGCAGCTTGATTCGGAGTTCGTTGCGAGAATGCAGCGTCTTGAGGTCGAATTCCGTAGATGTCCTCCACTGTGGCCCGCAGTATCTCTGCCACGCTCCACGCTTGCGCAATGCAGCCAACAGGCCTGTGTGGCGCATCTCCCTCGAAGATTTCTGAAATGTGGCCCAAGCCAGCGTCGGCCAGATGGTCCTTCAAAGGCACCAGCCAAGCTTCGGCTTGGCGACGTGCCGAATCGCTTCCACCGTTCACCTTTATATATGCAGTAATGAACGGTCCCATCAGCCACGGCCAGACGGTGCCCTGGTGGTACGCGCCATCGCGACTGGCGCCGTCGTAGGCCGTAAGGCGTGAGTAAATGTTGCTCCACGATGCTTACAACTTGTTTCGCCCGCTCCGGACTGAGCATTGAATGCGGCAAGCTCACTGCGAATATCTGATTTGGACGGACACTAGCGTCAGGCGGTCCGCCATTGACCACGTCGTATAAATAGCCGCCCTTCTCATTCCAGAGCAAGCGATTGAAACTCCACTTGGTGAGAGCAGCCATGTTGTTGTATCGCTTCCGCGAGGATTCATCACCGAGGCGTCCCGCAATATCCTCCATAATGCAAACTGCGTTGTACCAGAGTGCTTGAATTTCCACCGGCTTAGCGCGTCGTGGTGTAACGACCCAGTCGCCGACCTTCGCATCCATCCAAGTCAGTTGGACGCCGGGCTCGCCCGAGTTGAGGAGACCTGCCGAGTCGAGTTTGATACCGAACCTGGTTCCGCGCACGTGCCAGGCAATGATGTCAGTGAGAACGCTGTATAGCTCGTGCTGAACGAAATCTAGATTGCCTGTATATGTGAGGTACGCCCGTACGGCTTCAAAAAACCAGAGGGTGGCATCGACAGTGTTGTACTCTGGTGTCTCGCCAGCATCTGGAAAGCGATTCGGAAGCATACCGCGATCAACGTTTTGGGCAAACGTGCGCAAAATACTGCGGGCCACGTCGTAGCGCCGGGTAGGAAGCGTGAGTCCCGGAAGCGCGATCATGGTGTCGCGCCCCCAGTCGCTGAACCAGTGATACCCGGCGATCACGCTTTTCTGTTCACCGCGGGAGACAATGTACTGGTCGGTTGCGCCAGCCAGTGAGTTTACGAAATCATCGTTCACTGGCGAACGCTGCGCACTGTCTTTCCGCCTCGAGACCTCACGCTGTCGGTATTGTTCAGCCGCATTCACATCATGCGGCTCGGTGGAAGCGATAATAGTAACCTTTGGCTTTGAGTTCAGATCAAAACGGAGCAGACAGGGATTAAACAGGTCTTCCGTAAAATCGAGCCCCCGTTCGCGCTCGGCTTCATATTCGAAGTTACGGTACCAATGCCCGGCGCTCTCGATCTCATCGGCATTGTTCGCGAAATAAAGGGCAGGAAGACCGGCATAAGGAGAGAGACTGATCTGGCCCGATTGCTGCTCGATTCTGCCGTCGAGCGCCCCATTTTCGTGAGTCAGGCTATGGTAGTCGCGAAACGCGATCAGGGGCCGAATTTCGAGCTGGACCCTGGCTGCTCCCTTAACCCGATATTGGATGACAGTGGTGTTCTCTCCTTGGACCATAAATACCGTTTTCTCGACCTCAGTGTTTTCCACGCTGAACCTGAAAGTCGGGAACGGATCGAGCCGGAATTGCCTGAGATAGTGAAAGCCCTGAGGGCTCATACCTTCGCCCGTCGATGATCAGAGTCTCTTCCATTTTCGACAACAGAACAACTCGGCCTACGGGTGGCTTTGTCGCGGCGACCAGAAGACCGTGGTATCTACGTGTGTTACATCCGTTGACCGTACCCGACGCGAAGCCCCCAACTCCATTCGTTTCGAGCCATTCACGACGAAGCGCGGCATCGAGGTTAGTACAAATGTCTTCTCCGAATCGGATCATGACACGCTCTCCAGCGCACCCTCCGCAGTTACACCAGAAGTCGACAAGGACGAGTTGCTTTCACCCTCATCTGCGTGCGAGATAGTTGGAGCACGAAAGGTCTGGAACTGCACGAGATCTTTTGTGAACAGGAGATCCAGAGTCCAGTCCAGCGCGACGCGAAGTTTCTTCTCGAATCGCGGTAGTTTGCTTAGATAAATCGTCCGCCACATCCACCACGCTATGAATCCCGAAAAATTGATTCCGAATATATTGGCCACCCCAGTGCGGCGTCCGATTGCGGCCAGTTGTCCGATGGTGGAGAAGGAAAATGGTTTAAGAGTTCCGCCTCGGACATTCGCGATTAGATTCTTGGCGAGCGTCTTTCCTTCGCGCAGGGCATGCTGAGCGGTCGGAGGGTGAAATTGCCCGGTCTTGTGGTCGGGCACGAGTGCGCAATCGCCTAACGCCCAGACGCCAGGCCAATCCGGCAGGCGCAACATTTCGTCCACCTTCAGACGTCCGCGTTCTTTTACGCAGGGAAGCGAATCGAGCACCGGATTCGGCGACGTGCCGGCGGTCCAGATCAGAGCTTTACTTTCGATCTGCTCACCAGTGCTCAGCTGAACGCCGCTGTCCGTCAGCCCAATGACACACGTATTTAAGAGAATCTCAACTCCTCGTTCGGCAAGCTTCTTCTCGGTGTACCGGCCCAGCTTTTCCCCGAGTTCGGGCAGGATCACATTGCCGGGATGCACGAGAACAACCCGCAGCATATCTTCACGAAGATTTATATAAAAGTGAACCGCCTCGCGAATGAAATCGTTTATTCCGGCTATGGTCTCGACACCGGCAAAGCCCCCGCCAGCAACGACAAAGGTAAGCAATGGGCGCCGCAACGCCGCGGAGCATTCAGTGTCGGCCTCTTCAAGATGTGCAATCAAGCGATTCCGTAGGTGGATCGCATCTCCCAGGGATTTCATCGTCAATGCCCTTTGTTCCAGGCCGGGAAGATTGAAGAAGTTCGTGATAGAGCCGAGCCCGATAACGAGGTGATCGTAAGGAAGCTCGTGATGATGATGATCGAATCCGTGAGACACGGTCACGAGCTTGCGTTCCAGATTGATGGATTCAACTTCTCCCGCGAAAAAGCTGATCCGCTTCAGAAGCTTTCGCACGGGATTCACGATGTTGGTGAGATCGAGATCGCTGGCGGCAACTTCGTGCAACATGGGAGTGAACAGAAAGAAATTGTCCCGGTTCACCAGTGTGATCTCGACATCGGGATCGCGGGCCAAAGTGTCATCCAGGTGGATGGCCGCATGCAGCCCGGCAAAGCCGCCGCCGAGAATGATGATCCGAGTTTTCTTTTGTTCAGCCACGGAAATCCTCCATCCAGCGCACCCTAAAGCTCAGCCACTTCACAAAAAACCTTGATCGAGCCGTTTGGGTTTGTGAGCTTCTTGAATAGCTCGGTGTAGTTTTCGAGTCCGCGAACCGGATCGGTGAGAAGTCGGCTGAGCCAGCCCGGATATTCGGCTTCCGCCTGCGACATATCGCGCACGCCCGCCTCAAAATATTCGCGATTGGCATTTACGGTCCCGACCATCACTTTGTTTCCAAGGACGAATTCCAGGTTAATGCGATCAGCCGGAACCTGAACCATGCGATCGCCGCCCGTTACGCTGGACAGAACGAGCACACCGTTCTTGCCCAGCGCCTGCATGCTGTCGAAAACCACGCCGGAGTTGCCGGTCGCTTCGAAAATCAGGTCAAACGGCCCGAATTGCGTCGCGCCCTCAATGATTGGTACTTCTTGCGTGATTACGTATCGGGCGCCGAGTGCTTCGATGAGTTCGGCATTGAGATTCGGCTTCGGATTGCGAGCGAATGTGGTGACATCAATGCCGCGCAGGCGCAGGGCCAAAGTTGCTAGCAATCCAATTGTGCCAGCTCCCATGACAGCGGCGCGGCGAGGCCGCCATACCTTCAGCCGGCGCTGAATCTCGTACGCTTGGTGGATGCCCTTTTCAACAACCGTGAAAGGTTCCAGAAGCACGCCAACGTGCTTCAATCCTTGCGGCACCTTCACAATGAACTCTGCGTCATCGACGTAGTATTCAGTCAGAAATCCGTGGCGAAGGTTGATGCCCCGCTCGAAGTAGGTGTCGTCGGTGGTCATGTCGTTCGTGCCGATCAGGTCATAGAGACTTCGCCCCGGTCGCTGAACTGTGGCGACGACATAATCTCCAGGCTTCAGCTCAGTCACATTCGGACCAACCGCTTCCACCCGGCCGAAACCTTCATGTCCGATGACCAAAAAGTTGTATCCCGGAGGAGCTGCGCCGTATTCTGCGGCATTGATCTCTTTGTCGGTGCCATCCACTCCGACGCGAAGAACTCTAACCAGCACTCCTCGCCCATTGGGAACCTCGTCGACTGATGGCCTGTTCAGGTCGGCCAGATGAACGCTGTTGGCTTTGCCGGGAAATACACTAATTGCTTTCATTTCATATCTCCGTTCAGATTGATAGTCTTAGTCCGCGAACGCGATTCCAGCAGCTCGTTCGCGTTTTCTGCGTTTGCCTGACTCGCCGCTTTGCTGCAGCATTTTGGTAACAAGACCCGTCCAGCCAGTCTGATGACTTGCGCCTACGCCCCTGCCGGTATCTCCGTGGAAGTACTCGTGAAAGAGAATGAGATCGTTCCAGTTGGGATCGGTTTGAAATTTCGGAATATCGCGATACACCGGCCGCTCGCCTTTGTCGTCGCGCAGGAAGATTTTAGATAACCGGCGCGAGAGCTCGGCCGCCACTTCCCACAACGTGAGCATGTTCCCAGAGTGCGAAGGAAATTCGACTTTGAAGTCGTCGCCGAGGTAGTGATGAAATTTCTGGAGCGACTCGACCAGCAGATAGTTCACCGGGAACCAGATCGGACCGCGCCAGTTGGAATTCCCGCCAAACAGTCCCGTGCTTGATTCCGCAGGCTCATAGTTGACGCGATAGTCCATTCCGTTGACCGCCAATGTGTACGGATGATCTTTGTGAGAGTGAGAAAGCGCTCGGATTCCATAGGGTGACAGAAACTCGTTCTCATCAAGCATGAACTGAAGCACCGCAACTGGTCGCGGCCGACAATGGACAGCAACCGTCTTTCCGCTTTGCCTCGAGTCCGCATGCAGGCTACGTTGCCAACAAGGTCAGGTCGGTTGTCAATGAACCATTCAAGACGACGCTTGAATCCGGGCAAGCGGTCAAGCAGTTCGGGTTCGAGCGTCTCAACTGCGAACAGCGGGATCAGCCCGACCATGGAGCGAATCCGCATGGGATGTTTGCGGCCATCTGGGAAACGCAGCACGTCGTAGAAAAAACCGTCCATCTCGTCCCAGAGTCCAACACCATCATTGCCGCGATGGTTCATCGCATGAGCGATGTAGATGAAGTGCTCCCAGAATTTGCTGGCAACGTCTTCGTACGCAGGATCTTCGCTAGCAAGTTCCAGCGCGATGGCGAGCAGGTTGAGCGTGTACATGGCCATCCAGCTCGTACCGTCCGACTGCTCGATGTAGCCGCCGGTCGGCAGTGGAGCGCTGCGATCGAACACGCCAATGTTGTCGAGCCCGAGAAAGCCGCCCTGGAAAATGTTCATCCCATCGGCATCTTTGCGGTTCACCCACCAGGTGAAATTCAGCAGCAATTTGTGGAACACGCGCTCCAAGAATGCGTGATCACCCTTGCCATTGCGCTTCTTGTCGATCTTGTAAACCCGCCACGCGGCCCAGGCGTGGACCGGGGGATTCACGTCGCCAAAGGCCCATTCGTAAGCTGGGATCTGGCCGTTGGGATGCATGTACCATTCGCGCAACAACAGTACGAGCTGCTCTTTCGCGAATTCGCAATCCACCAGCGCCAGCGGCACGCAGTGGAAGGCAAGATCCCAGGCGGCATACCAGGGATATTCCCATTTGTCAGGCATTGAAATCACATCGGCGTTATAGAGATGTGGCCATTCCTTATTGCGACCGTTTCTTCGCTCGGCGGGAGGAGGCGGATTTCCCGGATCACCTTCGAGCCACTGTTTGATGGCGTAGTGATAGAACTGCTTGGACCATAGCATTCCGGCAAAGCCTTGGCGCATAACATTCTGAGCGTCGGCGGAGAGGTCCTCGGGAATGACCGTGCGGTAAAATTCGTCCGCCTCGCTCCTCCGAAGAGCAAATAGCCGGTCGAAGCCTTCAAATGCGGCTTCAGGTATTCCAGAAAAGTCGATATCGGTCAACCGCAGACGCAGCGTCACCGTTCCACCGGCAGGAATCTGCAAAGCGTAATGCGCCGCCGCCTTGGTTCCCATGGGTTCAGGGACGACAGCATCTTTCTTTCCGTTCACTATGTAATCATTGATTCCGTCTTTCACGCATGCGCAGAGGTTCTCGACTCCGAACAGGCGCTTGTGATTGGTTTCGTTTTCCGTAAAAAGCAATTCCGGTGAACCTTCGCAATAGAGCCATCGTTTGCCCAGGGTGGGATGGTCGAGTTCAATGCCGCCCTGTACCTGCCGCATATCCGGACGGGCTTCATCGCTCGCCCACGACCACGTATTCCGAAACCAGACCGTCGGTAAGAGTCTAAGCGGGGCAGTGTCCCGCCCGCGGTTCGTTGCGGTGATCTTGATCAAGATGTCTTCAACCTCCCCCTTCGCGTACTCGACTAAAATGTCAAAATAGCGATCATCCTTGAAGACACCGGTATCGAGCAGTTCGAATTCCGGCTGGTCCTTTCCGCGGCGGCGGTTTTCTTCGACTAATTGCGAGTAAGGGAACTCCGCCTGGGGATACTTATAGAGGTACTTCATATAGGAATGCGTGGGAGTGCTGTCCAGGTAGAAGTAGTATTCCTTTACGTCCTCACCGTGATTGCCTTCGTTGCCCGTAAGTCCGAACAGACGCTCCTTGAGGATGGGATCGCGCTCATTCCATAAACCCAGAGCGAAACAGATCAGCTGATGACGATCTGAGATGCCCGCCAGTCCGTCTTCGTTCCAGCGATAAGCTCGGGAACGAGCATGATCATGCGGGAGATATTCCCAGGCGTTTCCGTAAGGGCTGTAGTCTTCGCGCACTGTGCCCCAGGCGCGTTCGCTCAAGTAGGGGCCCCAACGCTTCCAATGCTTCTTGCGCTCTTGGGATTCTTGGAGTCGAATCTCTTCTTGCGTCATTTCTCTTCTCCGATCAACTCATATGACGTGCAATAACCAAGCGAATGCATCTGCGATTTGCGCCTGCATATGAATACGGTGTAGCTGCTGGGCGGTAACACGCTGCTCGAAAGCGACGTGGGTTTCTGTGCTGTCCGGCTTCCGATATTCGAGTTCTAGCTCCACTGCTCCAGAAAGCGCGAGTTCTAGAATTCCGTTGTTCACGTGATTGCTCCTATCTCTCCTCCACCAGAATTGCGTGGCCATCGGGGTCGCGCACCAGAAATCCCTTGTGGAAGCCCAACTGTCCATCCGATTCGGATACCACGCCAGAAGATACAAACTTCGCATGAACATTTGATAATTCTGTTGCGGCGACATCGGCGTGATGGCTTACAACCACAGTCTGCCGATGCACCACATCATTAGCGTGCTCATCCGCGGGGAATGGAGCGCCGTCTCGGGGCGCCAGGTATTCGAGCAACTCAATGCCTGGTCCTGTGGCAGCTCGCAGAGATGTAATGTGCAGCCGCGCTCCAAAGACATTATTGAGGTGCTCCTGTTCGATGCCGTAGTTTTCACTCTCGCCGGCTACCCGCATGCCGAGCAGGTCGCGATAGAAGTGCAGACTGGTTTCTGTATCACCGACCACAATGGCGGTGTGGTCGATTCCGAGAAAGAGTTTGCTGGAAGGCCGATGCCATTTCTCCGCTCCCTTATCAGGCGGGAATTGCAGGATTTCCAGCGGATGGCCATCGGGATCTTTGAAGTAGAACGCCCGAATTCCGGCAGCGTTCTTGTTCCAGTCGGGCAAACGTTGCGGACCAGAAGAGGCGTGCTCGACTTTGTTTTGCCGTAACCGGGCGTAGGCTTTATCCATGTCGCTGACGATAATGGCGACGTGCTGGAATGAGCGGTCGTTGCTGCGGGCAGCGGGCGGGATTGGACGTCCTCTGGGCGCCAGGTATTCGGTCAATTGGATAAATTCCTCTCCAAGTCGCATCCTGACGATGCGCATCCTTATGCCGAAGACACCTTCCAAGTGTTCGTATTCTTCGCCGGCGACCTCGACATCGGAGACCTTGTGGAAGCTGAGCACGCCGGAATAGAAGCTCACAGCGCGTTCTATGTCCGACACGGTCATATCGATTGCATCAACTCCGGAAACAAGCGGATACGTCGTCGATTGAGCGCTGGCGAGCAGGCTTCCTAGGAGTAGTAACGCGGTGGCCAATACCGCTCTTCGAGACTGAATGGTTCTTCTCATGTTCTATTACCCGGCGACCGGCTGTGCTTCCCGAGACTTGGTTCCATTCACCGCGTACTCAGCAATCGGCACCCGTAAGCGCTGGAGCAGGTGATCCCCCACACGCAGCGCATTTGCGATGATCGTCAGAGCGGGGTTCACCGCCGCACTGGAGGGGAAGAAGCTGCCGTCCACAACGTAAAGATTGTCGAGATCGTGCGCCTTGCAGTTCACATCCAGCGCGGAAGTCTCCGGATCATTGCCGAAGCGGATGGTGCCGTTCTGGTGGGCCACTCCTGCCAGTGGGATTCGCTGCCCTACGTATAAGTTTCTTGCGAACAGCCCCTGGTGGCATTCATAGCCGTGAATCGAGCACGTATTCTGTTTCATCGCCCTCTGCAGATGTGCCTTAAGCTGCTCGTGCGCCTTCAGATTGTTAGGCATGTAAGTCAGAACAATCTCGCCGTCGCGGTTGATGGTGACGCGATTGTTTGGATCTGGCAGGTCTTCTGACGTAAGCCAGAAATCCAGCGAATGTTTCGCCATCAGCTCCAGGGTGAATCCGGGAGCTATGGCCGGGGCGCCGGCCCGAAGCGTGATCGCGTCGAGCTTGCCGACGAAAGAGATATGGCCCATCGGATATTCAAAGTCTTTTGACCCGAAATAAAAATCATTCACCGAGAGCGTTTTCTGAAAAATGGTTGGATTCGGGCACTTGGAAATCGCCATCAATACGGAGTTGGTGTGACCCATGTAATGGCGGCCAGCCCGTTCGGGTGTTTGTCGTTAGCAGAGCGTAAAAGCACGGCAGCCGAATTGATAGCCCCACAGGAAACCACGACGATATCGGCTGAATACGTTTCCAGCTCGCTGTTACGTTCTACGATCACCCGTTGAACTTCCCGGCCCGAAGAATCCGTCTCCAGGCGCTTGACTAAGGCGTTGGTCAGCAAAGTGACGTTCGGGTGTTGTAGTGCCGGATCCACACACAGCACCTGGGCGTCGGATTTTGCGTGCACCAGGCACGGAAAGCCGTCACATGTATTGCAGCGAATGCACGGACTCAGCCGTGGATTCTTCTCGTCCAGCATGATTCCGAGGGGAGTATGGAACGGCCTCAATCCCGAAGCCGCAAAGTCGTCCGCCAGGTGCTGGAGCCGGGGCTCATGGCTCACGGCTGGCCAGGGATAAGCCTTTCCCGCTGCAGGTTCCGTTGGGTCTTCGCCGCGATTTCCGTGCACCTGGTAAAGGTGTTCGGCCTGCGTGTAGTACGGTTCCAGTTCGTCGTAACCGATCGGCCAGGCAGGAGAAATTCCGCCGTGGTGGCGAATCTCTCCGAAATCCTGCTGGCGTAGCCGGAAGAGCGCAGCACCATAGAATTTCGTGTTCCCACCCACGTAATAATTCGTGTGGGGATGCAACTCCTTACCGTCCGCGTCGCGCCACAATTCTTTGGTGTTGTACTTGGCATCGACATTAACGGCTTGCGGGTTCCAGTTGTCCTTCTCGCGAGTGACGTAATCACCGCGCTCAAGAATGAGGATCCGCTTGCCTGAAGGAGCCAGGTGATAAGCGAGTGTGCCACCCCCGGCTCCCGTCCCGATGATGATCACGTCGAACTGATTGTCGCGGCTCATGAGCGTCTCCTTTTCGCAGTTCAGGCAATTACTGGTTCATTGCGGACATAGGTGCAGCGCCCGGATTCAGTGGAGCGGTAGCGAAGTTCACCCCAAAACGCTTACACCAGATAGTTACCGCTCGATACTTGTTGAGGTCCAGATCGGAAGGCAGCTCATAGTTCTGGTCTCCGATGTTACCCTTCAGAGCGCCGACTTCGACAAAGCCTGCCTGTTTCACGGTTTCGCTGTCGCTAGCATCCTTGGTGGCAACTAGATAAACGTGGACATCAGGTCCGTTCGAGGTCTCGAATTTCGTGAAGCGAAGCACACGCTTTCCGTCCGCCAGTTGGTAAACGGTGGCCTGACCTGCACCTTTGTGCGCCACATCGTGAAAATTTCCGGATGAGAGGACCTGCGAGGTGCTATTTGAGTTCTGGCTTGAGCTCAGCGGCGCAGTCGCGAAATTTACGGCGAAACGCTGGCACCAGATGGTGACTGCGCGATATTTGGCCAGATCAACGTCTGCAGGAATCTCGTAATTCTGATCGCCGATGTTGCCCTTGAGCGATCCGATTTCGCGATAACCGGCTTTTTTGACCGTGTTGCTGTCGGTGGCGTCGTCGGCCGCGACCAGGTAAACATGCACATCGGGACCATTGGAGGTCTTAAAGTTAGTAAAGCGGAGAATACGTTTGCCTCCGGAAAGCTGGTAGATACTGGCATTTCCACTTCCGTCGTGGGCGACGCTGTGGAAAGTGCCCGAAGCTAGAATGCTTTCCGATCCCGTGCTTGCTGCCGAGGTCGGCAACCCTTCATTTACCTTGGCGTTGACGAACAACCGCTCAGGACGGAATGCCGCCCAGGCAACGACTGCCGCGAGAAGAATTAAACCGTAGATCAAAGTTTTCCGTTTCATTACATCGTCTCCTTCAGAGTGATTGGTGTTAACAGAGCTCTGTAGTTGCAGTGGAAAATGCAGCGCTTGTCGTTATCGTGGTGAAGCTTGGCGCAGAAGACCACGTGCTTGCCGCGCAGGCACAGGTACACTTGCGCGGCCAGCAGCATGCCTAATGGAGGCGCCGTGAAGTAAACCCAGAGAGCATTCCAGATATGTCCCGAAGCCGCTGATGCGAACGTGCGCGCCGGGCTCATGCTCATCCCGGATAGAGGAGCCTCAACCGTGATGTAAGTCGCAACCAGGGCTCCGGCCAGGACACCCGTGAATCGGGCGATGTGCGCCGAGTTTGAAACATTCAGGACCATAGTCATCATCAGGAAGGAAATCACCAGCTCCGCGATAAAAGCCACGCCAGTGCCGTTTGCACCCGGGATGGTTGCGGCATAGCGCACGTTCTCGTGGGCAATCGCTTCTCCCCACAGCAGCGTGCTCAGAGCAACTCCGAGAGCCCCGCCTAGGAATTGCGCGATAACGTAGAACGCCGCGTCCCAGGGCTCAACTTTTCCCAGCCGAAAGAAGGTAAGCGTTACGGAGGGATTCAAATGTGCGCCCGATTGTTTACCCCACGGCGAGTAGATGAGAGCAATTGCCGTCAATCCCATGGCGATGCCGGTCAGGGCGCGTCTGAGAAAGGGGCTCGGAACCATCTGACGAACGATAAAGCCTGGATGTTGCAGCAAGACCGTGAAGCTGCAAGCCGAGACCATGAAGAGGCCCAGGCACGCCGCTTCGATCAGATACTCTGGCCAGTGACGGCTAGCGGCCGAGATCGCGACGCGCCAGGTTCGGCTTACGGTCCGCGCCTCGGCCCTTTTCGGCGCCTCTGGCCCTGTTTCGCTCTTGACCATTGCTTGCATTCGCCCATCGGATTCCGTTGCGGCTTTTTAGTGACAAATCAATCAGAGAATTCAGCAATGGAGAATCTCCGCACCTCAGACCGTCACTTTTTGTCGTGATCCGCATCGCATGGGTGGAGTTGGCCAACTCAATGAAGAAGTTCACATCGCGACATGGCGGAGAGGTAGAGATCAGCTGCCGCGAGGTGGTACGGGAACTTTCAGACTACATAGATAAAGGTCTAGATCCCCGTCTACGTCGCCAGATTGAGCAACATCTCGCCTGCTGCACGCACTGCACCGCAATTTACGACGGTGTTCGAAATGTAGTCACGTTGATTGGTGACGACCGTAGTTTCGAGTTACCTGCAGGTTTCAGTCAGCGACTTCGGGTAAGGTTACACAGCTCACATTAAAGGAATGGGCTCCGAGAATCAGAACGGTCGCACTTTTTGGTACTGCCTGCCGCAAATCCAGGCTCCATCGAAGCCGGGCGCTAAAGCATCACGCATCTGCAGCCGTGCGCGAGACAATCTCGTCTTTACATTGGCTTCCGAGATTCCGAGTACTTGGGCGGTTTCACTAATGTTGAGATGCTGTATATCGCGCAAGATCAGCACGGTTCGATATTTTTCTGGTAGTGACTCCAGCGCCGTGGTCAGCGCCTTTCGCAGTTGTTTCTGTTCCAGTGCCTCAGAGGGAATTTCCCGCCAGTCGGCAAAATCTTTCGGAATGTAGTCGCCCGCCTGACTGTCATCGATGGAGTCGTACAGGTGCCGCCGGTCCTTCCGGAGTTTCATCTTCGCTTCATTAATCGAGATCTGGATTATCCAGGTGCTGAACTTCGATTCCTGGCGAAAGCGCGAAAGATTCTTAAACGCTTTCAGGACAGCTTCCTGCGCCACGTCCTCTGCATCGGCTTCATTCTTGAGGAGCGAAAACGCCGACAGGTAGATCACGCGCTCGTAGGGTCGGACCAGGTCGTAAAAAAGTGAAACGTCGCCCCCTTGGATACGCCGGATTAGTTCTGCTTCGTTTCTCTCGGATTCGGGCGCAAGACCCTGGGCCACAGATTCTCGCCCTAAGGACCGAGCAGCCTTAGCTCCAGCCCCAGTCTTCTGGGTATCGCTTTCATTGAGCAGCATAGACATTAAATTGCCTGCCCCAAGGCGAGTGGTTTTACAGAGTCAAAGCGTAAGACGGAGCAATTCGCCACAAGATGCAGGAAATTTGTTACAGAGATAGCGGCGAGGTCCCGGAAAGAAGAAAGTTGCGCAGACCGCGGTTCAAGTCTGCTCTGTATGGCGGGCCGATTGGTTATAGGTTTTTCTGGCGAATGCGGGCCATGACGTCTGTAACGATCGGCTCGACTTTATCCGCCGGCAGGGTGAAGGAATCACTGTCCGTCACAATGCGAATGGTCTTGCGGGTGCTGTCCACAATGACTTGACAGGCCTTGCATTCGTGAAGATGAGCCTCAAGCTTTGCTCGCAATTCGGGGCCGGCCGCGCCATCCAGGTAATCGCCGAATTCGGCCAAAAACTCAGCGCAACTGAGCATTGAAACTCCTGTTCCCACTGCGAATGAAATGCGGAGCAAGGCTTTCGCGCAACATCAAGCGTCCGCGTAACAGCCGGGCCTTCAAGGCCGGAATGCTCAGCCCGAGAGCCGCCGCCGCTTCGTCGGTGGAGAGCTGGTTGATGTCGCGTAAAAGCACTGCCGTGCGGTATTTTGGCGGCAAACGGAGGACAGCCTCTCTCACAAGATCAGTCCTTTCAGAGGTGGCAAGAAGTTGCTCCGGGTTTTCAGCCCAGCTCTGAATTTGTCTTGGCCGAAAGCCCTCATCATCGGCGACCTCGTCCAAAGATTCGGACGGCCTGCGCTGGCGCAGAAGATCAGTTCCGGTGTTTATTGCAACGCTTATGAGCCACGTGGAAAATTTCGATCGCCCCTCAAACTTGCTGATGTTCTCGAAAGCCTTCAAAAAGACCTCCTGGGTAGCATCCCGGGCATCGTCAGTACTCCCCAATATCCCCGCAAGGGTGCTGAAAACCCGCCTTGAGTGGCGGCGCACCAAGTCTTCGAATGCGTCCCTGTCGCCATTCTGTACTCGCTCGACAACAGGGACGTCGGCATCTTCGGGTTGAGTCTCATCGAACGTGAGACGGGATGGCGCGGCAGAACGATGCAAATCTTTTGGGTGGAAGATGCGCCGCGGAGGGAAATCAGGCGTGGCGCCTAGGCCGAACTGCAGCGTGTTCAGAAAGTTGGTCAATGCAGCCATGGTGACGGCTTCGACGATCTGAACCTCTGTAAACCCATGCGCTTGCAGCGCTCCGGGATCGAACTTGCCTGGGGAAACTGCGGCGGGAAGCGCCAGCTTGCGTATCTCCTTCAGCAAGGCAACATCCGCCGCAGGCATGGTGGGGGGATACTCTCCTTGGACGACCTGGTCTGAGTCTTCGTTAGGTAGACCCAACACCGTCAAGATTTGGCCATGTACCGCAACGAAGTAGGTGCTAGCGTTCGCCGCCGATATTGCGAGCAGAATATTCTCTTTCTGGATGCGAGTCAGGACGTCTTCGCCGATCAAGACCTGCTGGAGGACCTCAGCTTCCGCTTCCACGACGTCAGGCCGGAGCATCTGGTCGGCGAAAACATTAGGAACGAATCCGAACTGTTGCCGAAACAGAGGATAGGTTGGGGAGCCGGTGAATGCCCTGGTCTGGAGGTACGGCCCTGGAGTTTCGGTGTATTCGACATTTGCTGCAAAAGAAGAGGGAGCAGAAGCTATTTCTGAACCAGGTTGCCGTTCATCATCGGGACACAGTGCATTTGCGAGCGTGCAAAGCATTTGGCCCAAAGCAATCGTCTGAACAGTTTCAAGAATCTCGCGGTCGTCAAAGCCGGCTCTCTGCAGAGCCTCAACTTCGTGCTTGGAAACCAATAGTGCATAGCGAGCGAGTTTTTGTGCGAATGCAAGAAGCGCAGAATCGTTTCTCGACTCGTCGCAAGAAGTATCGGGTTCGGTCACTCGACGGCAATCATGTCCCCAGGCACTCGCCACAGCCCGGAAAAGACGATCCTTATGCCGTCTGCTGAGGCCGCCTTCCTGAGCCGCAATAGCTTCGATGAGCCGCTGCTCCGCTTGAATGGCCTTCGGCAATGCCTGTTGGGCGGCGAAAACCCTTGCTACGAAAGCGTAAGGTTCCACCGAAGCTGAATGCGCTGGACTTGCCGCGTTTCCGGCGGATGGCATGGCACTCATAAAATAGTCTATGAGTATATCGCGGGACTGACGTTGTTCCGACCGTGTTCATTTGGCGAGTTGGGCTGCAACGGGGCTGATGCATGAAACGCGTTGGTAGCAGTGGAGTTTATCTCGTGGTATAAGTGTTCCCACTGCTTGGGGGGCGATCCATGGCTTATCTCCGCAACCAGCCGTATGATGAAAAAGACTTTCCTGCCTTTGCTGCCATCCGGGAGCAGTTCGGATTTCTGCCTAATTTTTTCCCTGAACAAACGGCACGCCCGGACATGGTCGATGCCGAAATAGTTATGACCGCCAATCTTGTCGTGAAAGAAGGAGCACTCGAGCGCAGGCAAAAGGAATACATTTTCCTGGTTTGCTCCGCGGCGAATCTCAGCACGTATTGTGTTACTGCACATTGCGAAATCGTTCGCATGCTCAAGCTCGAAGGCCCGGAACCGGAGCAGATCGCGATTGATCATGTGCATGCAAACATCCCGATCGCCGACAAGGCGTTACTGAACTTCTGCACGAAGCTGAATAGTCAACCGTCGAAAATTGGGCCAAACGACATCGAGACACTGCGGACTTACGGATTTACGGAGCTTTACGGAGCAGCAGATTTTGGAAGCCATTCTTATCGTCGGCTGGGCGAAGTTCGCGAACACAGTCGCGTTCGGACTGGGTACCGTCCCTGATTTTCACAATCGAAAAATAGCCGAAGAACTAGGAAAGGCCCGCGCGGCTGAGCGGGAAGCCAAGATGGGCGCGGCTGGCTAGAGTAGCAGCTACTCCGCTAATGCGAAACTCCGAGGCAATTCAGCTTACCTTCGGCGTTTCTTTTGCTGCCCGCCCGAGAGGTGGTTATTCAACTTCTTGTAGAGATTCTGACCGGCGCTCGCCGGCAGTTCGAAAGCTCTACCATCTCCTACCAGCTTTACGACATTGCGCGTGCCATCGAGCACCGCACTGCAGTGTGAGCAGTTCTTGAAGTGCGATGCAAGAATGTCGCGCAGTTCAGAATCCACTTCGTCGTCCAGATAGTTTGAGATCTGGCGCCATACTTCTTCGCAGTCGATTTCTATAGGTTCCTTTGGCATCGTACTTTCCAGGTGCAGCCGCGAACCGGACTCCGCTCTGCTTCTGCCACCAAAGTTAATCTCACATCCTCATCCTTTCTCCAGGCACCGTCAACATTCAAGGCTGAGGGTTCGCGTACGTTTAGGCAATTCCCGCCACTTTCGATCGTCTCCTGCGCGCCGAACTACGGCGCACGACAGTTCGCCCGGCTAACGTCTCTGCTAAAACGTCGCCCGGCGGCATTTGCGGAGGAACGTCGCGATTATCGAAGTAAATGGCGATCTTCCACTGCCCTTCAGGATCTTTTTGCCAAACCTCTAGGTACCGGCTGCGCGTAACGATAGGCGCGCCGCCCTGCTTGGGAACAAGCGTGAGCTGGTGCCAACCCCAATCGAAAGCCCAAGGCCCGTTAACACGAATAGAGATGATAGTTACCGCCAGCCGGGCCTTGTAACTAGTAAACAACTCTTTCAATCGATGCTTCAGCACTGCCCGTGCTTCAGGGCCATAGAACGATGCAAGCCCGGCTGACATGTCGCTATATGCATCTCCAAAAACGGAGAGCACTCCGTCCACATCTCCTTCGCTATACGCATCCCGCAGCTTTGTTTTTGCCAGCCGAATCGCGTAGGTGTCGTCCATTTCGCTTATTCTCCTGGCCCACAGTTCTTGCTTGCCGCAATTGCGCGGCTTGATCAACCCGACCTAGGGGCGAATCCCCGCAATATTCAGGTGGATTCGATAAAGGCCGGTTTTCGCACAAAGATACAACGTTTTGCCATCATCGTCACCCCACGCCATATTGTGCGGGTGCTCCGGCCCAAAGACTGTCCCGAGATGCTTGCCTTCGGGGGAAATTATCCAAAGGCCACCCGGCCCGGAGACATAGAGATTCCCTCTTTGATCTATTTTCATGCCGTCCAGAGCGTCTTCGCCGGGGGTGCTTGTCATGTCGAAGAACACTTTACCCTTGGATAGCGTCCCATCTGAATTGACTTCGTATCGCATGATGATCTTTTTCTTCTCGTCCCAGTTATCCACGTAGAAATATTTCTCGTCCGGGGAAAATGCCAGGCCGTTTGGCCCAGTTAGTTCTGTCGTCAATAGCTGAAGTTGTTTTCCGTCGGGAGAGACGCGAAACACGCCACTGTAGGGTAGTTCTTTACGAGGATCCTGGAAAAACTTGGGCAGGCCAAAAGGCGGGTCGGTGAAGTAGAGCGCTCCGTCTGATTTATATACGAGGTCATTCGGGCTGTTCAGCCGCTTGCCCTGGTATCGGTCGGCAAGCAGGGTCAGTTGGCCATTCTTTTCAAGTCGCACCACTCGACGATTTCCATGTTGATTAATCGTGACGCGTCCTTGTCTGTCGAGGGTGAGTCCATTTGATCCCGGCTGGCCAAACTCACCGATGTCACTGCCCGCGTAGCCGCTCTTTGTTCGGTAAATCGAGAGCTGACCATCGGGGGTCCAGCGGTAAATTACGTTGTTGTTGGGATCGCTGAAGAGAAGATAGCCGTCGGAATCAGCAGTGCGCGGCACCCACACGGGTCCTTCTGTAAACAGGAATCCGCCAGCTAATTTTTCGATCTTTGTGCCCGGCGTGACGATTTCGTCCAATGCCGCATCAGCCCGCAGGATTTCCGTCTTTTGTTCAGTGTCTATTTTAGGTGCTTTGTAGAAGTCGAGTGTTGCAGACTTGATCCAGATGAAATTGTCGGGTGAGTAGGAGATCGGCCCGTTAACGCCAAAAATTGCCAACTGAATGCGCTGGCCGGGTTTTACGTCGCGAGCAATAATCACGCGGTTCGGTGCATTAAAGCCCTTGATCACCGGACCGCCAGGCTGTCCCAGGACCCGCGGCAGCTTGCCATCCACCCAAACTTCGGAGTAGTCGTCGATAACCACCTCAAATGCCACGGTAGAGCCTGTCGGATCGAAGCCTCCAATCTTCTCCGGAATCGTGACCGCGATGCGGTACCAGTTGAAGCAGAGTTTGCCGGTCGAGCGGCGAGCATCAAGAGTCGTGGGATCAATCACTTCCCATTTAGAGT
>QIAS01000123.1:21144-26063 GCA_003225615.1 Acidobacteriota bacterium
CGGATGGCTTCAGATCTGCACCAGGACTACGCGACTCGACTTCGATAATCCTGGTATCGCTGTATCGCCACTGAGCTTTGACCGAGCCTGCTCCTTCACGAGTTGCCAAGTCGATGACAGCATCTGGCCTGCCGAACGGCGGATCCTGTATCGATTGAGCCCTGGCCGAAATGCCGCAAAGAAGCACGATAGCGGCTACAACGGAAATGATGAGGCGCGCTTTCATGTGTATCTCCATTTACCGGACTTTTACGACGTAGTATGTGAACGGCCCGAGAACTTCCTTGAACCAGTGCGGCACAGCATTCGGGACAACGATGACATCCCCTTCGGCGATCTGTCGCGTCTCTCCACCTTGAATGGAGCTGCCGCGAATTTCGTCTACCCCGATATTCTTGGTTTGAACTGCAGTCCCGCCGGTCACGAACGTAGCTTTGCCACCCAGGACATAAATAATGTCGGTGTCCTTCGTGTGAATTTCCGCCATGCCTGGAGTCTCGCGGCGGCTGGCGTGGATCATGTAATTGCGATTGTCGCTACCGTCGAGCAAGACTGTGCCCTTCGCGAACGCCGCCTTGACCTGATCTCTGTCAAAGTAACTGATCGACGCGGCGGCCGTCGTTTTGCCGAAGTCTTTGGCCGCTGCTGCACCTGCAAGCGCCAGTTCCTCGTCTTGCTGCGCTGACGCAGCGCCACTGACGCCGACACCGCCAATGATCTGGTCGTCAACCATGATCGGAATTCCACCGATTAGCGGAGTGAAGTCGTCCAAAGCAGCCATTACCGTGCGGCCCTTGCCGCTGGAGTTAATCAGCTCTTCGAAAAACCTTGTCGGCTTCTTGAATCTCACTGCGGTACGGGCTTTGCCGATCGAAACGTTGGCCCCGGCTGAAAATGTGCCATCGAGCCGTTCTAGGGCCATCAGGTTGCCGCCATCGTCGACAACGGCGATCACGGCGCCGGGAGCGTTGAGTTGCTTTGCCTGAGCTTCGGCCGCTGCGATTACCCGCTTGGCCCCATCTAGTGTCAGTACTTTCTTGTCCGCGACCTGCGCTGTTGCGTGGAAGCCGAGTACCGCAAGCAAGAAGCTGAGAGAAATTGCTGTTTGTATTTTCATCATCTTTTCCTTTCCGGCTGATCTTCGCGATCGATCTTCTTCATCGAATGTCTTGCCGCGATCAGCCGGCTGAAGTTGTGTCACATCACCGGCGAACTGAAGGATGCTTCCCCAAGCAACGTCTCGGCAAAAGCACACCAGACCTGCACTTTCACGACGTCTGAAATGTAGGCGGGCAAAGTGATCGACTTATTGAACTTGCCGTTCTTGGCCTGCAGGCGCTCAAGCGTGTACACGTTGCCCTTGGAGTCGACCACCTGCCAGTGTGGATCGGGTGTTTCTGGCACCTTGAAGTCCTCAGAGAGCGTGAGGATGTTTCGGCTGCCCTGCTTCGAATGCGTGACCGTTCCGCCGTTGACTTTCACGCCATGGAATTCATTTGTCGTGTGCGCGTTCTGCGCAAAACTTGTCCCCGTCAATAAACACGCCACGAACAGCGCCACACTGCAAGCCGCGCGTGCGCTAGATAGAAATTTCATTTCTGATTCTCCTTGTAGTTGTTTTTGTGTTGCGGGCTGTCTGATTCGTAACCGGCGAAAAGGTGACGAACTGAGTGAGCGAAGTCTGCTCGTCACGTTTTGCGGCGATGGCAATCTCATGTAACGAGACGAGTGCTAAATCGGGTCCTAAAAGGCTGCCGAGACAAGTTTCAATTCAGGGGTGAATTATGGCGAGAGTGATCGAGTTTTACGTACCACACAACTACAAACCTAAACAGCGTTGGGTTCCGATGGATGAGCGCGGCAAAGTGATCGCGTTTACTAAGGTGCTTGCCCAGAAGTCTGCGTAGGACGAAATAAGGTTCATGTTTCTGTGGCTTCGTCCATGTTCGTTTGCAGTGTTAATGCTATGGACATGTGAACGTTTGCTACAAGGTCTAATTTCGTAAGCTCCGTGAACAACCTTCGGAGCGGCATAGATGAAGAGACCGGCCGGCGAAGCGCCTACGCTTTTCGCAGATCGGGTACCCCACGCAGGATTTTCCGGACCAAGCAACAAAGTCGTTCCGCGCAGGGTCAACTCGGCGTGCATGGTGTGCCGTCTGGCCATTCATAATCGCACGTTTGGAAAATCCGAGAGCCTTCCGATAAAAACTCACAGCGGCCGGAATATCGGAAACCGTGAGCATGGCCGAAACAGCGCTGTACTGCTTCTTATTAAGGGGGTCAATCTTCTTCGCCATAGTGCTCCTCTCGTGAGGCCCATAGTTTAGCAAAGAGTGTGGGGGACAGGTTGATGAGTCTTGGACGGGTCGAGGGTTTAGCCTCCGCACCGTCATGCCGGGACTACGATAAAAATTGGGCCAACAAAATCGGCGATAGGTATCTGTCGATCAAAGCCACTAGAATTAAGGACGCCAAATTTCATGACGCGGCTCTTAACAATTTTGCGAGACTATTGATGTCCGCAGCACTCGCATCGCCGATCACAAAATAGCGAAGCCCGCCTTCAGTCCATGTTTCCATGTTGAAGGGCAGATTCTTGGGTGAAAGAGAATTCTCGTCTAAACTGGCTGGCAATGACCGTTCCTGGAAGACCAACACGGATATATGATGTTTCCGCACGTCATAAATGAGGTGCGCACCCGGTGTTTGATCAAGATATGTCATCCGGCCGCCAAGCAGAGAGAACTCGGAGTTCTGGAGTTCCGGTAAATTGAACGAAAAGGGAATTTTTCCCTGGAACCAGGGCTTCACAGTGTGCCGATCAGTGGAGATGACATCCACAGGTGATGAACTGGCCAGCGTCGCTACGTGCAAGTCTGTAATCTCGCTGAAAACCTGGTCTCTGCCGGATCGATTTCCCATATGGGATGAAGTGAAAGTCCCGACCACGAGAATGAGGACTGCCGCTGTTGCCAACATCCATCCCAAGCGGAAACTGCGCTGCCGGTTAGGGACCACGCTCTGCTGAATGCGTTTCCGGAACTCAGCAGTGGGAGTGAAACGTTTTCCAGCCAGCTGGATCGCGCGCTTCATCTGTACCCGCGTAAGGGCATCCACCGAGCAGGACGGGCAGTTGCGCACATGAGCATCGTAAGTGCGCATTTCCTCGTCCGGAATCTCACCGTCGAGGTAGGTGTCGAGCATTCCCTGCCAAGAATCACAGACCATGGTTCGCTCCCTTTTCCATCGCGTTAGTTATTGTTCCTACCTGCGGCTGTGGTCGCAGGCGATCGCGCAGTGCTTTTCTCGCACGCGATAGACGTGACATCACCGTGCCTATCGGAACCGAAAGCGTTTCCGAGATTTCCTGATAAGACATCTCCTCTACCTCACATAAAAGGAGAACCTCGCGGAAATAAACCGGCAGCTCATCGATCGCGCTCTGCAGCAGCTCCCGGTTCCGGCGTTCACACAACAGCGTATCTGGCGTGTCTTGCTCAACTGCTATTTCAGGTCCATCATTCTCGGCATCGAGCGGTACCGTCATGGTCGCTTTCAACCCGGTACGAGAGGATAGGAACGTGTTACGCAAGATGCGATACATCCAGGCCCGGAAATTAGTCCCTGACTTAAAAGACGAGAACCCCTTTAAGGCCTTAGCGTAGGTTTCCTGAACTAAGTCTTCAGCTTCTTCGCGGTTGTGTGTGAGCCAGTGAGCGAGGTTGTACAACTGATTGAAGAGCGGCATGGCCAGTTCTTCGAACGAGTCGAGTTGAAGGTCCGCTCCTGACACGTCAGATAGTAAAACTTCGGAGTCCTCGATTTATTCCCTTCAAAACAACAATTTGTGTCGGAAAGTTGAAGGAGGCTGAACGAGGGGAAAAACCGCTAGTACTACAACTGCTTCTCATGAACCCATAACAGCATTTGGCAATCCCGATTACCTCATACCAACCGGCTTCTCCGGTCAATATTCCGTTGAAGGAGAATGAATTTCTGGCACCACTCCACAATTGTGTAAGGGAATAAGAAATCAGGAATTGCGTTATCTACAGTGAGATTCATTTTGCAGGAGCGGATTATGAACAATAGAAGAAGCAGATTCGCTAAGTTCAACTCGGCAGCTTCAGCAGTTCTTATTACGGTGCTGCTGGTGTCTGGTGGAGCTTCGGCCAAGAATCACAAACTCAAAAGGATCGACAACCAAGCCGCCGTGGTCGCCCACATTTCGTTTCCTGGGCTGTCGGATGTCAACATGGCGATGCAGAAAAGAGTGAACGACAAGTACTACCTCTATGTGCAGCACTCAAAAGATCAAGGCATCTCGATTATCGACATCAGCAGACCCGCTCAACCGAAAGCCGTTGGAGTAATCCCGTGGCCGGATCGGTCGGTGTCGAGCAGGATGGATCTTACGGGTAATTTGGCGATCGTTGCCGAAAATGGGGGTTTCCCGATGCGCAACAGCACCTCCGCTGACGATCTTGTGATTTGGGATTTGACGAATCCAGCGGCCCCGCGAGTCGTGCAAAAGTTCTCGGGAGTAGTCAAGTGGCTTCAAGACGAACGCAATTTTATTTATGTCTTGAATGGCGAAGGACTATGGGTGGTTTCAAAGCCAGCGGAGGGCGGGCCGGAGCAGACAGATCCTTCGAGCACCTATGGAGGCTGAGGTTTCCTTTCGTTCGAGTTGTCGGGAATAAAACCCGGAAGGCCGAGTTATGAACTCTGAACGTCACCAAAGCGGAGGGCAAATGACACACAAGAAGCAAGATCTGATCGATCAGAGCCTGCAAGACCTCAATGACGATGGCATTGATCGTCGCGGGTTCCTGAAGTGCATGGCATGGGCTGGCACCGGCCTGGTTTGGGCCATGAGCGGTGGCATTCCGGTATCTCGGGCATTCGCTAAGACT
>QIAS01000124.1:0-6053 GCA_003225615.1 Acidobacteriota bacterium
TTCACCCGTGTGCTCAGGGCTTTCGCCGGGTTCAGGAAAGTCCGTGTCGGCGTCTTTGATGAGCGGATTCTGGTCGCGGTGGGGAAGTTGGTCTCGCAAGGACGTATTGCCAGGCTGTCCCGTCTCGTTCTGCTCAACTGCTCCCTTGGCGCGGTCTTGATCTTTCGCGGTCATGAGGGCTCCCATAAGGACAAGGTACGAAGTACGATTTACGAAGTAAGCCTAGCGCCGTACTTCCCGCATCTTTACTGCGGCCTTCCAGCCGAAGGCTTGGATGCGGTTGAGGCCACTCCGAGTTTGCGTAAAGCCTCTTTAGCTTGCAGCGCTTCGTTGGTGCGCGGATACCGCTGGACCACGTGGCGCAGTTCTCGAATGCCTTCGTCCTTCTGACCTAACTGGACGAGAGCCATGCCTTTCTTGAGCTGCGCGGCTGCAGCTTTGTTGCCGCTGGGAAAGTTCTGCAGCACCTGATCGTAATTCTGGACGGCTTGCTGGTAGTTGCCCTGCTTGAACTGGAGTTCCGCGAGATAAAAGTACGAATTCCCGGCAAGATCCGTGTTGGGATAAAACTTGATGAAGTCGCCGAATTCCTGCGAGGCGATATCGTTCTTGCCTCCGTTGTAGTCGCGAAGTGCGTTGTTGTAGAGAACGTCGGGAGGCGGCGCTTGAGCCGGCGGTGCCTGGGCCTGCTGGGCGCTGAGATTTTGTTGCGCGGCCTGCATGTCTTCCAGTTGCTTGCTGAGCTTGGACAGGCGAACCTTCAGCTCGTCCATGGTGTCGTTCAAGGCCTGGATCTGTCCTGAGACCTGCTCGACGCGGCCTCCAGAGTCGGCTTGCTGCTTCTCGAGGGAAGCCTGCAGATTCGCGACCGCCGTGGCCACCTTGTTGACCGTGTCGGTGTCTTGCTCGACGAGGTTCTTCATCACTCCCATGCGCTCGTCGAAGGCCTGCTGCATGCGGGACATCTGGTCCTGCAGGGCCTGCACCTGGGTCTGCAGTTGGATGATTTCCTTGCTTGCGCCCCATGCCGGGATGGTGCTAAAGATCAAGGCCGCCAGCAGGGCAAGGATTAAAGGAGCTCGTTGAGTTTTCATAACTTTACCTATTGGATGCCAAAAGACGGCTGTCTGTCCAGAGTGGTGGCTTTACCGTCTACAAGTCAAAATCCTTAACCGCGAAGATCGCAAAGACCTCGCGAAGGTCGCCCAGGAACCATTCGAAATAAGCGGGGCGGCGAAATTCCGCCGCCCCCTGCGAAGCTATTTGGAATAGACGAAATGGCCACGGCGGTTTTGCTGCCAGCACTGCTCGTTGGATTCAGTGCAGAACGGCTTCTCCTTGCCGTAGCTGATCGTCTTGATGCGGTTGGCGGCTACCCCAGCCTGCACCAATGCGCTTTTTACTGCCTCGGCACGGTTTGTGCCTAGTGCGAGGTTATACTCGGTGGATCCGCGTTCGTCGCAGTGTCCCTCAATGATAAACGTGACGCTTGAGTGCTGGCTGAGGAACTGCGCGTCCCCTTGCAGCGACGACTGCTGATCCGTACGAATGTTGTATTTGTCGTAATCGAAGAAGATGTCCTTCACGCTTTGCGAGAACATTTCCTCCTCGGTTGCGCTGGGCGCCGGCGGTGGCGGCGGTGGCGGAGCGGTCACCGTAACCCGTGCGGTCGCTTCCTGGGTGCCACCATCACCTTTGGCTGCGAGATGGTACGTAGTGGAATCGGCCGGCGTGACTTGCTGTGAGCCGCTAGGTTGTACTGCGCCAATGCCATCGATGGATACGTCTTTGGCGTTTGTGGTCTGCCAGCTGAGCGTCGTCGACTGGCCCTTTTGAATCGTATTGGGATTCGCCGAGATTGAGGCTGTCGGGGCCGGCGGCGGTGGTGGCGCTGGTGGCGGCGGGGGTGGGGTTTTCTTCTTGCAGGCGGCCACCATCATGATGGCGGCCAACATGAATACCAGGGTAATCCATCTTATTTTTTGCTGCTTCACCTTCTCCTCCCTACGGAATCGCGCGGCCGGTTAGAGGCGCGCGGTGAATGTCAGCGGCGGCGCGGATGGCCAACTCTTCCGCTTTCGCCGGATGTACTTGCTGAGAGACCCACAATTATTTCCAACTCCAGTTCGGTTGCGTATTACGTCCAGTGAAGGTCAACTGCTGCACCTTCGTACCATCCGCCAGCATGGTCCAGATCTGCTCGGTGCCGCTGCGGTTGGATTGAAACACGATGTGCCGCCCGTCCGGCGACCACGATGGAAAGTCGTTACGGCTCCCGTCATGCGTCAACTGCACCCACTGCTTGCTGGCGATGTCCATCAAGTAAAGATCGTTCGATCCGGGCGCTCCCGGACCGTATTTGCGCATCCAGGAAAAAGCCAGGAATTGACCGTTCGGCGCCCAGTTGGGGGAAACCGCGTAGCCCTGGTCGGTCATGCGCTGCACGTTAGTGCCGTCGGCCTCCATGGTGTAAATCTGCGGCAAGCCGGTGCGGCCACTGACAAAGGCGATCTGGGCTCCGGTCTTGCGGTTCCAGGTGGGGGAAACGTCCGGACCTTTTTCGTTGGTGATCCGCTTCAAGTCTCCACCCGAGGCGTCGACCAAATAAATATCCGAATCGCCGGTGCGGGAAGACGAGAACGCAAGATGGGTTCCGTCGGGGGACCAGGCCGGAGAAAGATTGGTTCCGCCGAAGCGAGGGAACGTGATCATGCGGCCCAGGTCGAAGGAGTACATCATGATCTCCCACCCATTCTTGCCCATGGAACTGAAGGCCAGACGGGAATTGTCTGGCGAAATGCGCGGCGAGAGTGAAATAGCGCCGAGATGGGTAATCTGGCGCTGGTTCGCGCCGTCGTAGTCCATGGCCCAGATTTCCTTGTGGCCGGTACGGTCGCTGACAAAATAAATTTTGCTTTCCGCCACCCCGGGAATGCCGCCGCCGAGGCGGAAGATGATTTCATCGGCGAATTTGTGGGCGATGAGGCGGGCGGCATCTGTGGTGGCAGCATCGCTGTATTGCTTGCCCAGCACCTGAGGTGCAGCGGTGTTTTTTACGTCATACAGCCAGCCCAGCACCGCGACTCGATCACTCGTGACGCCCAGGTTCCCGAAAGTCAGCATGGAAGCGTTGGGCGGGGGCGAAGTCCAAGCGTCGTACTTTACCTCGGAGGGTTGGCCGGGAACTTCGAGCGGATTGAAACTTTTGGAGACCAGATCGAAGATGCCGGCATTGTCGAGATCGTTCCACAGCGTCTCGTTGAAGGTTTTGAGGAGTTCGGCGTTTTTGGGATCCTGATTAGCCGCCTTGAAGTCGGGAACGGCCAGGCGGATTTTTTGCACGCCCAAGCCGGTACCGGTGCGAATCCAGTCTTCCTGTTGGGACAAGAGCGGAAGAGAGAGCAGGAGGAGGCAAGGAATCACCAAGGCGGCGCGCAGAGTCGCGGAGAGCGGAGATTTACGAAAGATCATTAGCTTTATTTTGAGGAATGTTGATGAATTTATCGTAATACGAGGGGAAGGCAATTTCGAATTATTCTGAGGTATACAGTCTTGCACTCTCGGTTGCTCCTTATGGTTACTGACCCAAAACAACAAATGACTACCGTTTGTAGTCAAACCAGAACTCTACCGATACTTTGCTGCCGGAATAATCCGGTGGCAAGGGGCCAAAAGTGTCGATGCGCTGTACGGCGCGCACAGCGGAAATGTCGAGCGATGGTACGCCGCTGGATTGTTCCACTTGGACATTCGTGGGACGGCCGTCGCGCGTAATATCGAAAGTCAGATAGAAGCGCCTCGCGTCTTTGATTCGCGTGTCAACTTCGTAGGCCAGCCAATTGTCGTGTACTTTCTGCTGGACCACTTTGACGTACCAGCCGAATCGGGACCCGAAATCGCCACCGCCTCCGGTGAATCCGAAGCCGCCTTTCGCGCCTCCCGCGGTGAAAGTGCCATAGGGGCCGCTCACCGGCCCGCCTTCTCCGAAGGGAACCACGTTGCTCTCTTCTTGCACGGGCTCCACTGGTGGCGGCTTCCTTTTGCTGGCGGTGGTTTCCGGCTTAGGTTTTTTCTTTGATTCCTTCTCTGGAATCGGTATGGCTTCCGGTTCGGCTACTTCTGGTTTTGGCAGGCTTTGTGTCACGCCTTTGGACTCGTTAGCCAGAACGTTTTGCGTTTGCACCGGGCTGGCTGGCAGGGGGACTGTGCTGACCAGCGTGGCGCCGATGGCGTCTCCGCCCCCGCCGCCTGCGCCCCAGCCTTCGCCACGATGGCCTGTAAAAAATGTGGCACCAGTCAGAATCACGACGGTTAGCAGGGCGTGCAGACCAGCGGACCAGGCCAGGGGCCGGCGCAATCCGGTATGTTCGAAAAAGATTTCAGCGTTTGGCGCCATGGGTGTCGAGAGGCTGGGTGACGATGCTCACATTGGTTATGCCGGAACGTTTCACGGCATCCATCACGGTGGCGAAAGCGCCGAACGGAACATCCTCATCGGCGCGCACGAAAATGGACTGGTGCTGCGGGTCGCGCACTTTCTGCCGCAGCTTGGTACCGATCTCGTTGATGTTGATGGGATCGTTGCCCAGAAAAACGCGCTGCTCTTTATTGATGCTGATCACGAGCCGCTCTTCCGTGATTTCTTTCACCATACGGGTTTTGGGCACGTTGACTTCAATGCCGGACTGCAGCACCGGAGCGGTTACCATGAAAATGATGAGCAGCACCAACACGACGTCGACGAGCGGAGTGATGTTGATGTCGGCGAGGGAACTCTGGGTGCGCCCGTTGGAAGCGGTGAAAGCCATTAACGCCGCACCTCCGGAGCTTCCATAACAGTGCGGGTTACGGTGACGGGCGCCTGCCGTTCCACGGCGTTCAGCATTTCCAGAGCGAAATCGTCGCCGCGAGAGGCAAATTCGCGGATCGATCCGCCGATCAGGTTGTAGGCAATGACGGCGGGAATGGCTGCGACCAGGCCGGCAGCGGTGGTAATCAGCGCTTCGGAAATGCCAGGCGCGACGGCGCGTAGGGTGGCTGCCCCAGAGGTGCCGAGTCCGTGAAAAGCATCAATAATGCCCCACACGGTTCCGAACAATCCGACAAACGGAGTGACGGCGCCGGTGATGGCCAGCCACGGCATATTGCGCTCGAAGCGAGTCAATTCTTCAGATGCAGCGATCTGCATGGCGCGCTGGATGGCCGCGGGATTCCTGATTCCTCCCGTCGGATTTCCCACTTGGCGTCTAAATTCCTCGAAGCCACCTTCGAATATGCCCACCAGCGGGCTGGGGCGGAACTGCTCGGCGACAGCGGAGACGTCCTGCAGTCGCTGTGCCTTGCGGAAGGCGCGGATGAAGCGTCCACTGCGCACGCGCGCCCGCCGCAGCAGGCTCCACTTGGAAAGAATGATGGCCCAGGAGATGATGCTGAAGAGCAGCAAAACCCCGAGAACTCCCTTGGCGACGAGGCCGGTCTCGTTTACCAGATCGACAATTTCGCCACCGATAACGGCAATAAGCAGTAAAGAGAGATGCATGTTTTGAGGAGAAATCCTTCCGTCGATTATAGACCAAGCTTGCTGCGGCTTTCGCTAAGTGAATCCCATGCGTTAACCCGGAAGTACGTCGAGTGAACAGTACCTGGGACCCTCTGAAAAGGCCGATTGGACAATGCTGCGCGGCCCCAGGCTTAGACCAGAGCTTGCGCTTATTTAAGAGTGACAAAGATTAAGAAGATTTCTTTTCCACAAGCTGATTAGCGTGCCGTTAAAGGTTAACCAACTACTCTGCAATTGTGCGGTAACGATACCTCCTGATCAGCAACCGCAGCATCCTAAGCCTGTCCTAAATGGGACGAGTACAAAAGAACTCATAGGAGGCAGCATGGCGCATTATGGCACGTTACGTGACTACCGTTTTTCCGATGTCGGGGCAGGGGAGGACATTCGCGGCTCGAAGATCTATGGCCGCGATGATGAGAAGTTAGGGAAGATTGACGATGTGATCTTCGACCACAACACGGGAGCGATCCGCTACGTAGTGGTGGACACC
>QIAS01000124.1:6194-11084 GCA_003225615.1 Acidobacteriota bacterium
CAGAGGACCGCTGGCGGGATTACGAGAAGCGCTACGAACAAGCGTGGAAGGCTAATCCGGTTCAGCACCGGGAGGGAACGGATCGGAATATTACGCCACCGGAAACCGAGATGCCATCTGGGCGTGGAACAGCTTCCGGCAGTGTCGGACGTCCTTCCATCAGCCCGAGCCTCGGCGATGAAAGTGGGCGGATCATTCCAGCCACGGCGGACGAAGTGAGGATCAGCAACAGCGCGGTCGGGCTGGGTGGACGCTGGTCGACGTTTGAAGATCGGCTGCGGCAGCGGCGTAAAGAGATAGTCTCGAGCTGCAGGTTTTGCAGTACCGGGCCAGCCTCAGACAGGTATCCGGAAAGCGATACTTCAGAGCGCAAAGTAAGCTGAAGTTAACAGATCGATTTTTTTGCGGGCCACGGCGCAAAGCCGTGGCCTTTTTATCGATGCGACGCCTGCGAATCATTTCGCCGGTTACCAGGGCACCGTGCTATTCTCGCTCGAAATCACCCATGCTGATCGAATTGCGGTTGGAGAATTACGCCGTCATTGACAATGTTGCGGTGGAGTTTGGACCGGGGCTGAATCTGCTGACCGGCGAAACTGGTGCGGGAAAATCCATTCTGATTGACGCCCTCGCACTGTTGCTCGGCGAAAAAGCCTCGACCGAGGTCATTCGCACTGGGGCGGAGCGGGCGGTGGTGGCGGGCGTGTTTGAAGTGGAAGAGCGAGCAGAAAAAGCCGTGGTGCAGATTCTCGATGCGAACGGCATCGATGCGGAAAGCGATTCGATCATTCTTCGGCGGGAAATTGCGACGGGTGGTAAAGGGCGGGTGTTTGTCAACAATCAGCCTGCCACCGTAGCGGTACTTCGCCTGCTCGGGCCGCACCTCGCGACCATTCACGCGCAGAACGAATCCATACTTTCTTTCGATGGGCCCGCACGACGTGGGCTGCTCGACTCTTTTGCCGGTAATCAGACTGATGCAGTGGCTGAGGCTTTCGGTAAGTGGCAGGGCATCCGCGCCCGCATGGAAGAACTGGAACGCGATGAACAGGACCGCTTGCGGCTGCTCGATCTCTGGACATTTCAGAACCACGAAATCGAAGACGCCAAACTCCAGCCGGGCGAAGACGAGCGCCTGGAATCGGAAAAGCGGGTGCTCGCCAATGCGGAAAAGATCCACAACTCCGCCATGAATGCTTTCGACTTGCTTTATGAAGGCAATGCCTCTACCTCTTCGACGCTGCGGGCGGCCCAAAAGCAAGTGGAAGAATTAGCGCGGTACGAGCCCAAGTTCGAGGAAGCGCTGGCGGCGCTCGATTCTGCGCGCATCAGCGTGGAGGATGTCGGCACCACTTTGCGGGATTACGCGGGGGGCATTCAGGCGTCTCCCGAGCACCTGGCGCAAGTGGAAGACCGGCTGGCGGTGCTTGAGCGTTTGAAACGCAAGTATGGGCCCACGCTGGATGAGGTGATCAAGTTCGGCGCCGAAATAAGCCGCAAGCTTTCCGAAGTGGAGAACAAAGACGAAATTTTGCGCCAGCTTCGCGATGAACTCGGCAAAGCGAAGGAAGATTATTTGCGTGGGGCGCGGACGTTGTCGAAGAAGCGCCGCGAAGCCGGGCGGGCCCTGGAGAAACTGGTGGAAGCTGAGATCGGCGACTTGGCCATGAAGTCGGCTTTCCGTATTCAGATTTCGGCCTCGGAGGAGGAAGGGAACTGGTCGGCCATGGGATTTGATGAAGTGGTTTATATGATCTCTACGAATCCCGGGGAACCTTTGCGGCAGCTGGAACATATTGCCTCGGGCGGTGAGCTGTCGCGGGTTATGCTGGCGCTCAAAGCGACGGTGGAGTCTGGGGCGCGGGCAGAGACGCGGCGAGCCGCGTCTCTACGGAGGGGGACTCGGGCTGCCCAGCGGACTTTGGTTTTTGACGAGATTGATACCGGAATCGGGGGGCGGGCGGCGGAGGCGGTAGGAAAGAAACTGAAGTCTCTGTCCCGCACCAGCCAGGTTCTGTGCGTTACACATCTGCCGCAGATCGCAACCTTTGCTGACCATCATTATCTGATCGAGAAGCGAGAATCAGGCGGGCGTACCCACACGCGGGTTCGGCTGATTTCGGGGGACGAACGGACCGAGGAAGTAGCGCGGATGATCAGCGGGGCGAAGCTGACGGAAACCTCGCGCAAGCACGCGGAGCAGATGCTGAGGGCGAACGCGTGAAAGCGGACAGTATAACATCCCGTAATACAGTGTATTATGACATATTATCTTAGCTATGGACAAGCAAACTATCAGCTTTCGCTTGGATGCGAAAAAAGTGGGCGCTCTCGACGATCTCGCCGAGGCGATGGACCGCGATCGCAGCTACTTGCTCAATGAAGCGGTGACATCCTATCTGGATGCGCAGCGGTGGCAGATTGAGCAGATCAAAGAAGGCATGAGCCAAGCCAACTCCCGAAAAGTGGTGGAGCATAGCAAAGTCAAACGACTTGCAGCGCGGTGGCAGCGCGGGTGAAGATTAGCTGGACCGAAGCGGCGATAAGCCACGTCCGGGCTGCCTACGACTATGTAGCCGCCGATAATCCTGCGGCGGCAGAAGAAGTCCTGCGACGCATCTTCTCGGCAGCCGAATTCCTGGTGCAGCATCCCAATCTCGGTCGCACGGAGCGGGTGGAAGGAACCCGCGAACTTGTAATCACGGGAACTCCCTTCATCGTGGCTTACCGAACCCGCGGAGGCGGGATTGAAATTCTGGCTGTTCTGCGTGGTGCGCGGAAGTGGCCAGCAGATCTTTAATTAGTCGACGCCGTGAAGCCCATCATGCGTGCAGCATCCGGCACAGCATGGGAGCCATGCCGTTCACTCCCCAAAATTCCCCAATCGCTGTTAATCCTCGCTATTTCTATCGCTTACGTTGACCAACCATGTACTTTCCGGTAGCTTAGAGGTACGGTTCTGTCAGGGAAACGTGTACCCTGTAGCGTATACGCCATAGAGAGTGGGGTTATTGTGTCCGAGGCTGAAAAGAAGACTTTATTGTTGTTAAAACCGCGAGGATTCTGCGCCGGGGTGGTGCGGGCCATTGATATTGTGCGCATCGCGCTGGAAGCGTTTGGGCCTCCGATTTATGTGCGCAAGGAGATTGTTCACAACCGGTTTGTGGTGGAGGAACTCCAGGCCAAGGGCGCTATTTTCGTGGATAGCGTGGAAGAAGTCCCGGAAGGTGAGCGCGTTATCTACAGCGCGCATGGGGTTTCCCCGGAAGTTCGAGATAATTGACGCAACCTGTCCGTTGGTCACGAAAGTTCACGTCGAGGCGGTAAAGTTCGCGAAGGAAGGGTACTCGCTGATTCTGATCGGCCACCGTGACCACGACGAAGTGATTGGCACCCTGGGCGAGGCTCCGCTCGTCACGCAAGTAGTGGGTTCGCCTGAAGAGGTGGAGTCGCTTACCTTGCCCGATCCCAGCCGGGTCGCCTACCTGACCCAGACCACTCTCAGCCTGGACGAGACCAAGGACATTATCGCGGCCCTGCAGAAGAAGTTCCCGCAGATCAAAGGGCCGGCGGCGCAGGATATCTGTTACGCCACGGAGAATCGGCAAGTGGCCGTGAAGCAAGTGGCTTCAGAAGCGGACCTGGTGCTCGTGGTGGGTTCCGATAACAGCTCAAATTCCAATCGCTTGGTGGAAGTGGCCCGCAACCTCGGCACAAATGCGCATCTAATCGATAGCTACAAAGACATACAACCAGAGTGGCTGGCTGGCGTGCGCAAGATAGCTCTGACCGCTGGGGCATCGGCTCCAGAGTGCCTGGTAGAGGAAGTCGTGAAGTTTTTGACTAGCAAAGGGTTCGATAACTTGAAGGAGCTGGAAGTAATGCCGGAGCATGTGCGCTTCGGCTTGCCGCCTGAGATCGTGGAAGCTATTGCTAGCGCTCCCGCGAGCGCCAGCGCGGAGTAAACCAGAATGGAAGAGCACTCCCCCGCATCGCCGATGCGCTCTGCTCCTCAAATGCGCTTCGGCAAGATAGATGATCTTTCCAGCCGGGTAGCGGCGGCAATCGATGCTGCCCGCAAAGTCCTGTTTTCCCAACAGCACGAAGAAGGCTACTGGTGCGGCGAACTCGAAGCGGATACGACGCTCGAGTCTGATTACATCCTGCTGCATACGCTGCTGGGCACGGGGAATCCCGAGCGCTTTGCCAAGTGCGCTAACTACATCCTGCGGAATCAGAACGAAGATGGCGGATGGGGCATTTACCGCGACGCTCCGTCGAATATAAGCGCTTCCGTGAAGGCCTACTTTGGCCTGAAGCTGTGCGGTTACAAACCGGACCATCCTGCATTGGTACGCGCGCGCACTAAGATTCTGGAACTGGGCGGCGTCACCGAGGTAAATACCTTCACCAAGATTTATCTGTGCTTCCTCGGCCAGTATGACTATGACGCGGTGCCGGCGATACCGCCGGAGATCGTACTGTTTCCGAACTGGTTCTGGTTCAATATCTACGAGATTTCCTCGTGGTCGCGGGCCATTCTGGTGCCGCTTTCTGTCTGTTATGCCAAGAAGCCGTTCAAGAAGATTCCAGATGAGATGGGGGTCGAGGAACTGTTTGTGGGCGGGCGCGATAAGTCGCGCATGCATCTGCACTGGTCCAAGAAGCTGATCTCGTGGCGAAATTTTTTCCTGGCTCTGGATCGGCTGACGCACTGGGCTGAGCGCGTGCATATTCGCCCTCTGCGCTCCATCGCTCTCAGGAAGGCGGAAAAGTGGATGCTGGCGCGCTTCGAGATGAGCGATGGGCTGGGGGCTATTTATCCCGCGATCCTGAATGCCATCATCGCGCTGCGTTGCCTGGGCTATTCGCTGGATGATCCCCAGGTTA